>NZ_CAWPKW010000193.1:38099-68341 GCF_963888615.1 Brasilonema octagenarum UFV-OR1
TATAGTCACCTTCCAGTACCAAACGATTGGATTCTTCTTCTACCACTTCTGGTGTTGTTGGTAATTTAAATACCCCTGAACGCCAGTCAAAAAAATCTGGGGCGCGGTGAATCAAATAGTTAATCGAAAATGACCGCAACAGAAAAACAAAACAAAATGGAAAATCATCTCTAAACCGTTCTCGCTGTTGGTTTAAGTGATTTAAAATTGGAGGAACACGAGTTATATTACTAAATTGTCCTTCTGTTATTTCGCCAAAACTTCTTTGCTCATACTTATATAAAGAATATTCCAACCCTTTAATCAATAAAATATCAGTTGGCTTGTCTTGCACAAACTCAGTCACCCGCGCATATAAATTATCAATCGCCTCAACCAAACGAAGCGTTGCAACCTTTTTCTGGGGAATCTCCTGCGGAAGTTGAGTAATGAAACGTTCGGCTTCCACAGGAGTACATTGGACAAAAAACAAGCCAAATCCTGACTTGCGTTTTAATGCGCGAACCAAATCTTGATAAACTTCCTCCGGTTCCGGAGGTAAATCATCATCCCAATCACTTTCCCAATCAGTTAAATTTGGGTTCATTGAAGTTTCGCCACAGCTTCTTTAAATTCGGAAATTCCTTGAATCAATGGGTGAATGTCATACCAACGCTGCATTTCTTGATCTTCATCCAAATAGCGATATTCTAAAAGACAGCGGTTATACATCAAACTGCGATACTGGTCATCATTAACGATGCGTTTAGAACGGGAGACTTCCGCCAGCAGACACCATTGATGATTTTCCACTGCCCGATGATAGTCATCTCTGGCTTGAGTGATTGCTCGTCGCACTGCTTTTTCAGAAATTGGTAACTCTTCAGTCCGTCCAATAGCGTTTTGAGTTAACAATAGCAAATTTCTGACATGACCTCCACTCATCAAACACAATCTTTCTAAAGTTTGCTGACTATCAAAAATTCCGTTTTCCAAAGGAAGTTCTTGTTCAATTTGCCGGACTCGCTTGCGAATCACTTCTTTGACTTTCTTGACTCCTGGTTCGTAAACTTCTCCTGTGCGAGTTTTGACCATAATCATCGGCAAAATCAAGCATTCACCATAGATATCTCTGATGTCTGTTGCCCGTTTAGAATACAGCATTGAGATGGGAGCAGTGTAAATCAAATGGCAATTCAAAGCCTTAAGTTGTTCACTACGGTCTAAAAAAACTTCTTCATGATTCGTGTTTTCCCCATCTTTAACTAATACCATCCGGTCTAAGTTATCGACAATCACCGCCAGTTGAGTATAGCCGTTTGGTAGTTTGCTTTTTGCATCTGCCAGGAATTCATTCAACACCTTAATTAAAGTGACAGTATGGGGATCGACTTTTCGGCGAATCTGCTGGCGTAATTCAGGAACCGCTCTTAAATTTGCTGTTAGCTTAGCAAATTGAGCGATTTGTGCTTCCAATTTCATATTGTCAAACTCTATCGGAGTTTGCACCAAATCTTTCAAATCTTGCCAGCGTTCTTTAAGCCAGTTTAGCACCGGACTAGCATCACCAAATTGCTGTAAATCTTTTAGCAATCGGCGGGTACAAGCGAGGAGAATATCTGTATATTGAGCATCTTCTGAATCAATATCTTCTTCATCAGCCGCAAAATAAACAACATAGAATTTGCGATTTTCCAGATATTGCTTCAACCTCAGCAGTTCTGTAGACTTCCCCGCCCCCCGATGTCCAGAGTACAATTGGCAAGTATTTCTGTCTGCTCGTTGTATGCGATTTCCAAACTCTTGTAAAATATCCACATCACCGCGTACATCCTGACAATCAACGTACTTAGGATCACCTGCGGGTAAGGGTTCAAATGGGTTAAAGGCGTTGTAGAGCTTGGTGAGTAATTCCTGACTATCAATCATAGGTAAAAAATATTGCAATCTTTATCAGAGGACGATCAATTGTAAAATAAAGTTCGCCATAGCTTGATATTAGTCTGCAATTCTGACTATAGCCTATAGTTATAGAATATAGTTCTTTTGCACAACAGCCTTTGAGATAATTTTGAGATAATAAATTTCGAAAATAGCACAGTTATTCAGCTTAAGACAGCAAATTATGAAAACATTTACAGCATATATCGAATGGGATTCTGAAACAAAATTATACGTTGGCATTGTTCCTGGAATTCCTGGCGCTCATACTCAGGGAGCTACTTTAGATGAACTCAAAACAAACCTTCAAGAAGTTTTGGAATTGTGTTTAGAAGAGTATAGAGATTCCTTAGAAGACTTGCCTCAATTTGTAGGTTTACAACAGATTGAGGTAGCAGTATGAGTCGCCTTCCTATTGTCAATTTTAAGACGATGGAGAAGGTTCTTCTACATTTAGGGTTTCACCAAGTCCGACAAAAATGAAGCCATGTTTTTTACAGACACCCTGATGGTAGAACGACTACAGTACCGAACCATCCTGGCAGAGATATTGCTCGTCCACTAATTAGAGAAATTCTGCGAGAAATTGAGCTAACACCTGAGGAGTTTCAAGCAATTGTGGAAAATTTATAAAAGAATTTGTGTGAGGTAATTTGAGGCGATACGCAAAGCGTATCGCCTCAAATTGTTCTGTAATTCACTGAGAACCAATGATCATACTGAGGATAAACGGGCAATCTTGGCACTAACTCCCAGCCTGCAGGCTGTAAAATTTCCCTCAATTCCTCAAATTGGGGATGCGGATAATCAGGATTGACTTCATCTTTTGGTCCAATTCCGCCTAAATCTCTCGCACCAGCTTCTAAACACGCGAGTAACCATTGATCATCTTTGATTAAATTCGGCGGAATTTGAATTGTAATATCTGCTGGTAAAATTTTACGTGCCTGAAAAATAACTTTTGGCAATTGATGAGGATTAAAAGGTGGTGCGTCAAAAGTTTGTTGATTTCCTGGGCTGTGGGGTTGCAGAATAACTTCTTGAATATGATGGTAACGTTGATGAATTTCGGCTATAGCTTCTAATGTTTTCCACCAATCTTGTTCTGTTTCCCCAATTCCTAACAGTAACCCAGTGGTAAAAGGTATCTTTAATTCTCCCGCCCACTGTAATTGTTGTAGACGCACTTCTGGTGTCTTACTCGGCGCGTGTTTATGTACTGTATTCAACAACTCTGGCGTTAACTGTTCCAACATTAACCCCATTGAAACATTAACTTTCTTTAATTGTTGCATTTCCTCAAAGCTCAATGGTCCAGCATTTGTGTGTGGTAAAAATCCCATCGCCAAAGCTAACTCACACAAATCATAAATCCGCTGAAACCACCCCTGACGCCTTGGGGAAAGAGGATGCACCTCGCCACTCAGTATCAAGATTTCACAAACATCTTGGTTGTGAAGTTGTTTGAAAAGTTTTTCAGCTTGTGAAATTGTTAGCCATTCGCTCTTACCCGGTTCTGTGCGAAAGTTACAGTAAGCACAGCGATTGAAGCACTCGTAAGTTGGGACGATTGTGTAAGCAGGGCTGTAGGTAATTTTTGGGGAATGAGAATTTGGCATATGGGGGCGATCGCTCTTTTTGATGTATGTAACTCCATGTACGACTTTTTCTTGAGCAAGCTTTTTAACTGTGTTAGGGGATCTAAAGTCTAGGTTACATCACGTGAAGATCCCCCCTAACCCCCCTTTTGCGTTATTTACATGTATATAACTGTAAATTTCAGAATTAAATGGCACCAATTCTTCAGAATTATTTAGCACTGTTAGGGTGCATCTGACCTTCTGATTCTATGCGTTTCAAGTACGCTTTAACGGTGTGGAAGTCCAATAGAAAGTTTGCGCATAATAAATAGTTAGCCTGCTGCGCTACATTGTTGCAGTAGAGACTACAGAATCCTCAACATGACTGAACACAGCGTATGGCGAATTTCGTTGGCTCACAAAATCGCTCCTGCTTTCACGGCTAACCCCAAAGTTGAAGCGTGTTTTGTGTTTGGCTCGGCGGCAGTAGGGATCTCAGACCAGTACTCTGACCTTGAGCTAGCTTTCATTTGGTCACAATTACCGTCTGCTGAAGAATTACAAGCTACAGCCCAAAATGTTGGTGTTAAAGGATGGGAAATTCAGGCGCATGAGGAAGCAAAAGAAGCATGGTTGGAGCAGTTCTATCTATACGGGATGAAAGTCGAAGCAGGTCATTGGGCACGAGATGCGATGGACAAGATTGTGACTGATGTTGTTGAGCGCTACGATGTGTCGCAAAATGGGCTTGTGTTTGAGAAGCAAGCGTCAGCGTCTAATCTTCAGCACGCAGTTATTCTTTACGGCGAAGACATCATAAAACAGTGGCAAAATCGGCTTTCTCCTTATCCTGAAGACCTGGCAGTTGCAATGGTTCAGAAGCACCTGAAATTCCGCCCGTTTGATGGTCAATATATCATGACCGAACGCCTTGAGATTCCGATGCTATATGAAAACAGGTGTATGATTGTGCGATGGCTCCTCAACTTGCTGTTTGGGCTAAATCACATTTATCATCCCGGCTTTAAGTGGACACGCTACTGGGTTGAAAAAATGAAAATTAAACCGCCTGAGTTTTTTGCACGGTTGGAGTATGTTTTTCAAACTGATGTTGTAAGCGGAACCCATGAACTACGCCAACTTGTTGAGGAAGTTTTCGATCTCGTAGAGAGGACACTACCACAAGTTGATCTCAATCGACAGCGCAAGATATTTGAGCGGATTAACCCCAGGTGGGAGTTACCCGTCCATGAGTGAACTTAAATGCTCTCAACAAAGTTGCAGTGCCAAATAATTCTGAAGAATTAGTGCCATTTAATTCTGAAGTTTACAAAGGGGGGCCAAGTCAGCAAAAAAAGTCAAAGAAATAGCAAAATCTCAGTCATCTGGTTTTTCGCTTTGTGATCAGAAAATGCTATACGTAGAATACGGCGCTTGAAGATACTTCCTCAATATTATGGGCAACACTTTTGGGCATCTGTTTCGCATCACCACTTTCGGCGAGTCCCACGGCGGCGGTGTGGGAGTTGTGATTGATGGTTGTCCTCCGCAATTAGAAATTTCTGCCGAGGAAATTCAAGTAGAACTAGATAGAAGACGTCCCGGACAAAGTAAGATTACAACGCCTCGCAAGGAAACGGACACTTGCGAAATTCTCTCTGGGGTATTTGAAGGGAAAACCCTGGGAACGCCAATTTCAATTTTGGTACGCAATAAAGACACTCGCTCTCAGGATTATGATGAGATGGCGGTTAAGTATCGCCCCTCTCATGCGGATGCAACATATGACGCGAAATATGGTATCCGCAATTGGCAAGGTGGCGGTAGATCATCGGCGCGGGAGACTATAGGACGAGTTGCGGCAGGTGCGATCGCCAAAAAAATCCTCCGTCAAGTCGCCAATGTCGAAGTTATTGGTTACGTCAAACGTATCAAAGATTTGGAAGGCAGTGTTGACCCCAACACTGTCACTTTAGAACAAGTTGAAAGCAATATCGTCCGCTGTCCCGATGCGGAATGCGCAGAGCGGATGATTGAATTGATTGAGCAAACTGGCAGACAAGGTAATTCTGTCGGTGGCGTAGTGGAATGCGTCGCGCGAAATGTGCCCAAAGGTTTGGGTGATCCAGTTTTTGATAAGTTGGAAGCGGATATCGCTAAAGGTGTGATGTCTCTCCCAGCTAGTAAAGGCTTTGAAATTGGTTCCGGTTTTGCGGGGACATTACTCACTGGTATTGAGCATAACGACGAGTTTTATATAGATGAAAATGGAGAAACTCGCACTGTAACCAACCGTTCTGGTGGAATTCAAGGCGGTATTTCCAACGGTGAAAACATTATTTTGCGTGTTGCATTTAAGCCAACGGCAACGATTAGAAAAGAACAGAAGACAGTTACAAACGAGGGTGAAGAAACGATTCTAGCAGGAAAAGGACGCCATGACCCTTGTGTGTTACCGCGTGCAGTCCCAATGGTTGAAGCGATGGTAGCGTTGGTGCTATGCGATCATCTATTACGGTATCACGGGCAGTGTAAGGTGTTGTAGGATGATTGATTTATAGGACTGTAGGGTGAGTCATAAATCATTTTTGAAAAATTAGAAACCCGGTTTCTGCTAGAAACCGGGTTTCTGAACTCCAGTAATTTTCACCATTCATATAGGATTGCTATAGCACCTAAATCCAAATTGCTAGAAATTATGGTCACAAATAATTCTTTAGCTCAAGCGATCGCCTCAGAATTTAGTCAACTACCTCAAGTCATAGCTGTTGCTTTAGCAGGTTCTCAAGCAACTGAAGTTTCCGATGAATTCTCTGATTTCGATTTTTATGTTTACATACAACAAGAAATTCCCATAGACATTCGTTCCGAAATCAGTCACAAATTTGCTAATCGTAGCGAAATCAATAATCAATTTTGGGAACCAGGGGATGAGTGGATAGAAACCAATTCTGGAAATGGGATTGATATTATGTACCGTTCACCCCAATGGATTGAAGGACAGTTAGATTCTGTACTTGTGAAGCATCAAGCCTCAGTTGGCTATTCCACTTGTTTTTGGTGGAATGTTTTGCATTCAACATGCTTCTATGACCGAAATGATTGGTTTAAACAACTGCAACACAAAGCTAATCAACCCTATCCCGAACCTTTAAGACGAGCTATCATTGCCAAAAATTATCCCATTTTAAGGAATAATATTTCTTCCTACCTACATCAGATAGAAGTGGCAATCAATCGCAATGATTTTGTGAGTGTCAACCATCGAATAGCTGCATTAATAGCAAGTTACTTTGATATTATTTTTGCTATCAACTATCTACCATCACCAGGTGAGAAACGCTTGATACAATTTGCCAAACAGCTATGTCAAAAGTTACCTGTAAATATGGAGCAAAATATAAACAGCCTTATTTGCTGTCTTGCATATCCATTTAGTGATCAAGGCATTTTTTGTAAAGCTAATAACTTGATTAATCGTCTGGAAGAATTGTTGCGTGCTGAGAATTTAATCGACAATTTAAATTAACAGTTGGAAGAATCAATTTTGACGCTTACCAACCTCTAATTACTGGTTCGCGCAGAATTTCACGAATACCTTTAGCAACGGTCAAGTTTTTGCCTTTGGTCGATTCTGCCAGAATATAAGTATAATCGTTATTAACAGCTTCAAAGTATTTTCTCTGGGAATCTCGCCCATTTACACTTAGAGGTAAGCGTACAGTTTGACCAGTCTTTTTATTTACACCTACATAAGTCAGTGGTGAATCACTACCACAGATACTTACCCAATAATTCTTAGTCTCCGCAGCAACAAATACACTATCCTGCTTGCGACAGAAGTTACGCACTTCTTGTGCTGGAGTTGCTTGAACACTTTGCGCAAAAGGAAGTGACAGCGAACATACACCTACTGCATATAAAATTAACTGGTGCCAAGAAGGAGGACGAAATTGCATTATTGATGACTATTAATATCTATTGAATTTGTTAGTACTAAGTTCTACAGCACGCGTGAAGGTGATTACGGAAAACTTGATATATTATTCGCTTACCTGCTTTTAGAGCACAGATTGTAAGTTGTGCAAAGATAATTGGAGTGTGGGAGCATGATCCCCAGCAGAAGTCAAATATGCGCTTCCACTCGTATCTCCTGCACGCCGACGCTGATATCATCTTAAACAAATATTATAAGGGTTGCATCTCCATGAATTGGATTAACATATTAGGATTAGTTGCGGCAACGTTAACTACATTTTCCTTCTTGCCGCAAATGCTGAAAACATGGCAATCCAAATCAGCAAAAGATGTTTCATTTGTCATGCTTATCTTCTTCAATTTGGGGATATTTCTATGGTTAATCTATGGGATTTCTCTAAATGCTTTACCGATTATTCTTGCTAACGCCGTAACATTATTTTTTAACCTCATAATTCTATGGTTTAAAATTAAATATAGATAATCTGTTTATTGTAAACACCTGTGACATCTTCTTTCTTTACTGCTGAACGCCTCTTATTTACCCCTGCTATTCCTGACACTGACGCTGTTCCCACCATTTTTGCTTTTCCCAACGAGTACACTGTGGGTATTACTAGCCTTGGCTATCAGGTAGTATGGGCAACTTTAGCAATGCGTTCTGATGTGCAGGTGAGTCGTTTATTCACCGACACTCATGAACAACTCCCAAGAACGCCGGAATTATTGGGCTTTTCCTTGTCGTGGGAACTCGATTATGTTAATGTTTTGAATCTGCTGGAATCTTTGGAAATCCCTATTAGAGCAAATGCCCGAGATAATCATCATCCCATAGTTTTTGGTGGCGGTCCAGTACTCACAGCTAACCCCGAACCTTTCGCTGATTTCTTTGATGTAATTTTGCTGGGAGATGGGGAAACTTTGCTGGGGAATTTTATTGAAGCTTACAAAGAAGTTAGAAAAGGTGATAGACAAACTCAACTCAAAGCATTAGCACAAGTTTCTGGTGTTTATGTTCCTAGTTTGTATGAGGTAGAATATCACGCATTAGATGGCGCTGTAAAATTAATTCAACCAATTTCACCAGAAATTCCTGCAGTGGTGCAAAAGCAAACTTACCGAGGAAATGTCCTCTCAGCATCAACAGTGGTGACAGAAAAAGCGGCTTGGGAAAATATCTTCATGGTGGAAGTGGTGAGAAGTTGTCCAGAAATGTGTCGCTTTTGTTTGGCAAGTTATCTCACATTACCTTTTAGAACAGCGAGTGTTGAAAGTTCACTCATTCCAGCAATTGAGAAAGGCTTATCAGTCACAAATCGGTTAGGATTATTGGGAGCTTCGGTAACTCAACATCCTGAATTTGAAGCTTTGCTAGATTACATCAATCAGCCAAAGTACGATGATATACGTCTGAGCATTTCCTCAGTACGAACAAATACAGTCACTGTACAATTGGCGCAGACTTTGGCAAAACGAGATACAAGATCCCTCACCATTGCTGTAGAAAGTGGTTCGGAAAAATTACGACGGATTATCAATAAAAAGTTGCACAATGATGAAATCATCCAAGCAGCATTGAATGCGAAAGCTGGGGGATTATCTAGTTTGAAACTCTACGGAATGGTGGGAATTCCTGGTGAAGAACCAGAGGATTTGGATGCAACTGTAACGATGATGCGCGATATCAAAAAAGCTGCTTCTGGACTACGGTTAACACTGGGATGCAGTACTTTTGTTCCTAAAGGACATACACCATTTCAGTGGTTTGGGGTGAATCCGCAAGCAGAAAAAAGGTTGCAGTTTTTACAGAAAAAACTCAAGCCTCAAGGAATAGACTTTCGCCCGGAAAGTTATAATTGGTCTATTATTCAGGCTTTGTTGTCGAGAGGCGATCGCCGACTCTCCCACTTCCTAGAACTAACCCGCAACTTCGGTGATTCTCTAGGTAGTTACAAACGTGCTTTCAAACAACTCAAAGGACAAATCCCCGACTTAGATTTTTACGTTCATACCAATTGGTCAACAGACCAAATCTTACCTTGGAACCACTTGCAAGGTCCGTTACCACAGTCTACACTACAAAAGCACTTGGCTGATGCCACCAGTCATTTCAACTCATCCCAAAGGGAACTACAACCGTTAAATAACTAAATACAAACAACTAAATGCAAACAACAGCCGAATACTACTGCGCCTATTGCGGTGAACCCAATACCACCTTTATTGATTTGAGTGCAGGTGGACAGCAATCTTACGTAGAAGATTGTCAAGTTTGTTGTCGTCCCAATCTTCTCTATGTGCGGATTGATGAAGAGACTCTTGATGTAGAGATAGATACTGAATACGAAGAATAAACTTTTCTACTGATTTTAAATTGGAAATTTTTTGGTAAGAAATCGTAAAGGATGCTTAGTCGTTATTAAAAATGTAAGTAACAACTAACAACTACCAATTATTACTTACAGAACTGAAAACCGTTGAAATGCTGCACTTTAAATATTCATCAGTCATTAATGCACCAGTAGAGGTTGTTTGGAAATTCCACGAAAGATCAGATGTTATGCAACTGCTGACTCCACCTTGGCAACCCGTTCAAGTCCTCCGCCGCGAAGGAGGACTTGGAAGGGGTGCTATCACTGAGTTTCGCCTTTTTTTGGGACCATTGCCTTTGCGTTGGTTAGCAAGTCACACAGAATACGAAGAATATCACCTGTTTACCGACGAACAAATTTCCGGACCTTTTGATTATTGGAAGCATCGACATTTGTTTGAACCAGAAAATGGTTCAACGAGATTGACTGATGACATTTCCTTTTCTATGCCTGGTGGAGAACCTGTGGAATTTGTCAGTGGTTGGCTGGTGCAAGCCCAGTTAGAAGTAATGTTTCGTTACCGACATTTTGTGACGAAACGTGAATGCGAGTCACTATTAGCACCTTGAGTAAATTCTGTACATTCTCAGCTTTTATAAAGGGTAGGCTGAAAACCCTGCGGCTATGGCTGACGCCACGCTTCGCTATCAGCCCAGGGATGAAAGCCACGACGCAGGGTTTACCCTGCCCTGATATTTTCTTTTTTTGGTTCAGGAAGTGAATCAATCCATTCATCAACCATACTACTAATAGTTCTGTCTAGTTCTACAGACAACAAAAGTAGCTTGCGATGCCTGCGGTCAGTCAAAAGACAGTTTAACCTTTTTTTCTTCATATTGTACATACAAACGTTTCATATTCATAATAATATGTATCAAATAGAGTAAAACAAGGAGGTGATAACGCAGTGCTGGTTTTAGAGTACAAAGTGAAAGGTAAGCAACAGCAGTATCGAGCTATCGATGAAGCTATTCGTACGACCCAGTTCATCAGAAATAAAGCTATTAGATATTGGATAGATGCACCTCGTGAAGCAAAAATTAATCGAATTGCCTTAAACAATTACTCAACAGCACTGCGGAAAGAGTTCAAGTTTGTCAAAGAACTAAATTCAATGGCTTGTCAGGCTGCGACAGAAAGAGCTTGGAGTGCTATTGATAGATTTTACGGTAACTGCAAGTCTAAGAAAATAGGAAAGAAGGGTTTTCCACGTTTCCAGAAAGATAACCGTTCAGTTGAATACAAGACTAGCGGGTGGTCATTGCATCCCACAAAACGACGCATCAGTTTTACCGATGACAAAGGTATTTCAGAGGTAAGATTATTAGGAAAGTGGGATATTCACACCTACCCTGTTAAATCCATAAAACGGGTTAGATTGGTTCTGAAAGCTGACGGATATTACTGTCAATTTGCAGTTGACATTGAGGTAAAACCTGAATCCAGAACGGCTGATGGTGAATTAGGTCTTGATGTTGGGTTAGAGTTTTTCTACTCTGATTCCAACGGTCACCATGAAGAAAATCCAAGGTTTCTTCGTAAAGCCGACAAAGCCATCAAGCACGCTCAACGTCAGATATACAAGAAAGGTGCGATTCGTTGTTAGTTGAATCCCGGTAACCAGTCCGCAAATAAACTAACCAACCAAATACGGTTGAACTCCAAATAAGATACAGGTGAAAATCCTGTCCTCCAAACTCAGGAGTGACTCCTTATCTGCCCACAGCGACCGAACTCGGAATTTCGAAGACTGAAGCTGGGAACAGGGCACAATCAGACGGCTGTTATGGGCTGACACTGGTGCTAAAAGGGAGTACCCACGGTGAAAATAGAACCTGAAAAAGCAACCTAGTAGAAAGCAGGGCATAACACAAACTCCCTGACTTCGTTAGAGTAAAAATCCCGCCGATGGTGTTTTCTACAAGCGGCAAGAGTAAGGGGTTCTAACGGTTGAATTGGTTCCACCTAACGGTACAAACAATCTATTTTGGGGAACGAATAAAAACGAGTCAAAGGTCATGAGAAGGTCGAAACTCATGTAGGTAAGACGAGATACAGAACTCCTTTGATTCGGGTAGGACAGCGAGTAATTTCGCTGAGGTGTTCAGAAAACATACGTTGAAGTAAGAGCATGATTAGGCACAGTTCCACAACTAGTGAATCTTGGAAAGACCTACCCTGGAAGAAATTCCGGATAAACTTATTCCGCCTACAACGACGCGTGTATAAAGCAGTTCAAGTTGGCGACATGCGTAAAGCGCGGTCACTTCAAAAGCTGATTCTGAAGTCCAAAGCTGCAAGAATGCTGGCTATTCGTCAAGTAACTCAATTAAACGCTGGTAAAAAGACTGCGGGAATTGATGGGAAAGCGTCCCTCAACTTTGAAGAACGCTTTTCACTTGAGAAACTTCTCAAGCTCAATTACTCTAATTGGCATCATAACAAACTACGCGAGATTCCGATACCGAAGAAGGACGGAAAAACGCGAATCCTCAAAGTCCCTACTATCGCAGATAGAGCATGGCAATGCCTTGTGAAATATGCACTAGAACCAGCCCATGAAGCAACTTTCCATGCTAAGAGTTATGGGTTTAGACCAGGACGTTCAGCGCATGATGCGCAAAAGATGTTGTTCTTAAACCTAAACTCAAAAATGAATGGAATAGAAAAACGAGTGATCGAACTCGATATCGAAAAATGCTTTGACAGAATAAACCACACAACTATCATGAATAATTTGATAGCACCAAAAGGGCTGAAAATTGGCATCCTCCGATGCTTAAAAGCAGGAATACACCCCAACTTTCCCGAACAAGGAACCCCCCAAGGTGGTGTGGTTAGCCCACTTCTGGCAAACATTGCGCTCAACGGTATTGAAAGTGTTTTCAGATACCATGAACATGGATATCAAATAACTGACAAAACACCATCAAGTAGCATTATAGAACCATCAATCCGATACGCGGATGACATGGTTATAATACTAAGACCTAGAGACAATGCACAAGAAATACTTGAGAAAATAAGCCAGTTTCTAGCAGAAAGAGGAATGAATGTCAGTGAGAAGAAAACCAAGACCACAGCATCGACAGATGGGTTTGATTTCCTAGGCTGGCACTTCAAAGTGCAAAGCAACGGAAAGTTTAGATGTGTCCCTTCAGTGGATAACTTCAAAGCATTCCGGCAGAAAGTAAAACACATAGTTAACAACTCGAACTATGGCTCCAAGGGAAAAGCTGAAAAGCTGGCACCTTTGGTTAGAGGATGGAGGAATTACCATAGGTTCTGCAAGATGGATGGAACGCGTAACTCGCTATATTTCATCCAAAAGAGAACTTACAAGGTATTCAATAAGGAAGCCAAGAATAACCGACATTCAAGTAAAACTTTACTTAATGAAGCATTCCCAGCAGTTCCTTACTCCGAGAATAAACACGTTAACGTCCAAGGTACAAAAACACCTTTCGACGGAGACATCACCTATTGGAGTGAACGTAATAGCAAACTCTACGATGGTGCAACCTCTAAAGCTCTTAAAAAGCAAAACCATGCATGTGGATACTGTGGCATGAAGATGTTACCAGGTGAAACAGCCCACCTACATCACGTAGACGGCAACCACCAAAATTGGAAAGCAAAGAACCTTCTAGCCATACATGAAAGTTGTCACGACTACATACACATGAGCAAGGGGAAACCCTAGAACATCGGGAGCCGGATGCACGGAAACGGGCACGTCCGGATCTAACAGAGAGGGACGGAGGATAATACCTCCTCTCGACTCTACCAAAAAGGTAAAAATCAACGACGAATAGCTAGACGGAGATATGCCAAGAAGCATTTAAGAGTAAGTAGGCAACGGAATGAACACGCAAAGAGAATTGCGCGTAACGTGTGCAAGCTTAACAGCTTAGTCGCCTATGAAGCCTTGAATGTGAAAGGCATGGTAAAGAATCACTGTTTAGCCAAGTCTATTAATGATGTAGCTTGGACTCTGTTTCGTCGTTGGCTAGAATATTTTGCTGTTAAGTTTGGAACCACAATTGTTGCTGTCAATCCTCGAATGACATCTCAAAAGTGTTCGGATTGTGGCGCAATTGTGAAAAAGTCCCTTTCAACTCGCACTCATAAATGTAATTGCGGATGTGAACTCCAAAGGGATGTGAATGCAGCAATAAATATTCTGAATCTTGGAAAACAAGCTAGGTTGGGACACAACCGAAGTAACGCGACAGGAGTTGGAACCTCTACTCTTCTTGGCGCAAGCCTGGTTGAGCAAGTGCTGACGTAGAATGTAGAATCCCCTGGCTTTACGAACAAATGAGCGACAGCGAAATTTGTTCGTAAAGCCAGGGGAGTGTCAATTATCTTTATTTTTCAAAGCAAGGTTTGAAACCCACTGAAGTAAACCTGGAAACAATCGATAAAACGCTTGCGACAAATTCGCCGAACCAACAAATACTTCAGACTTATGGTTTTTAACAGCGTCCCAGATGGCATTTGCCACGTCATCAGGCTTCTCCACACCTGGAATTTCTAGGACGCTGTTCATCTGATCACGACGGGATTTCACATCTTGCTCATCCTTACCACGAAAAACAGCCGCTTCCACAAAACGACTCTTGATCACATTGGGGTAAATTCCACAAACGTGAATACCTTTTGGCTTCAATTCTGCGTGCAACGCCTCTGTCAAACCTGTGACGCCAAACTTACTAGTGGAGTACGGCACTGAGTAAGGAATAGGCACTTTACCCCCAATGGAACTTATGTTCACAATTGTTCCAGTTCTGCTTTGAAGGAAATGAGGCAAAAGAGCATGAATTGTGTGAATATATCCCCATAAATTAGTATCTATGATGTGGTGCCAATCGCTAAGAGAAAACTGCTCCACTGGTCCTTCTGCGAAAATGCCTGCATTGTTTATCAGTAGGTCAATGTAGCCGTAATGAGCTAAAGCCTTTTCTACGAGTGTTTCCACCTGCAATGGATCTTTAACATCGCAAGGAACTATAAGTGGTACTGGACGACCAAGGCTTTGCACCTCCTGTGCTACACTTTCCAATTCGTCAAGTTGACGTGCAGTGAGTACCAGGTCATATCCTTTGCGAGCAAATAGAAGTGCTGTTGCTTTCCCAATACCTTGGGAAGCACCTGTAATGAGTACTGTAGGAGCCATCTTTTCAGTTAAAAACTTTATTTCCTATCTATTAGTTTGAGCAACAAAATTTAATAAACCTTCTGACTAGCGTTAGATTTTCAATTTTTAAATTCTCTTGGTATACCTGACTACTACCTGATGACAAAAAAAATCCTCTATTTGGCAGGCGCATCATACTCTTATTAACCTTCCGTACTACAAACCTTTACATTAACCACTCACAATCTCATCCTTTGGACTAGCGAACGCGTTGACACTATAGAGAGATAGCGCACACTAGAGGGATCACTACTATGAAAAGTGTTATTTAAAGACTTGAGGAAACTTAACAATGGGAAATTATCCTACTGATGCGACTGAAAAGGCATATAACGGAAGCGACCGCAATGCAGTTAAATTTGGGTTTACTCCACAGTCTGAACTTTGGCAAGGTCGCCTAGCCATGATTGGTTTTATCGCCTACCTACTTTGGGATCTTAGCGGTTACAGCGTTGTGCGCGACGTACTCAACCTCATTCACTAGATTTGAAAGAACCCAGAACTGCGCTGGAGATATAAGCTGACACTACAGACACAACAGCCAACCTCTTGTGCACTCTGGGTTCTGGGTTGTGAATCTTTCTCTAGAATTTTGCTGTATGACACCCATACAGTCAACCTACAGACGGAAAAAGTTTTCGCTCTGGCAATTGTATGTAATTATTAAAGTAAATTAACATTTCTACATAATGTGAAATGTAAGGCGAATGTTGTTCTTTGGGCAACATCTATTTACGACTGGATAAAATACAGTCCGGGAATTATGGAAACAGTTCCCCACCTTATCTCACCTAGTTGACAAGTAACTGCCTAGGCTTGTGTGAACTGTTAATGTATCTCGTCATGAGCTTATTTTTATGAATTTTCCTCCAAAACGAAGTACAACCGTGATTCAACAATTAGAAAAACCAACCACTCATCAACAAAAACTTTCCAGTCCATCTACCGGAGGACTTGTCATTGCTATTGTGATCATTGCAACTTGGGTTACCAGCTTGATTTTATTACTTTCTGTTGATATCTCTAACTTTAATATTTTGACTTTATCGCTTGCTATGCTTTGGCAGGCATTTTTATACACAGGATTATTTATTACGACTCATGATGCTATGCATGGAGCAGTCTTTCCTGCAAACAATAAAATTAATCACTTTATTGGTTCACTATGTTTAACACTCTATGGTTTTTTACCTTATCAAAAACTATTAAGAAAACATTGGATGCATCATCATCATCCGGCTAGTGATAAAGACCCCGATTTTCACGATGGCGAACATAAAAATTTATTTGCTTGGTATTTTTATTTCATGAAAAATTACTCAAGCTGGGGGCAAATGCTTATCATAACAATTATCTATAACTTAGCCTATTTTATACTCCATATACCCCGAGTAAATCTCACTTTGTTTTGGGCAATACCTGCACTTATCAGTTCAATACAGCTATTTTATTTCGGCACATTTTTGCCCCATCGTGAGCCAAAAGACGGGTATAGTGAACCTCACCGTGCGCAAACTATCTCATATCCTGTTTGGTGGTCATTTCTTACCTGCTATCATTTTGGCTATCACGAAGAACATCACGAGTCTCCTCATCTTCCTTGGTGGCAATTGCCAGATGCTCATATGTTGAAGCGATCGACAATTAATGCACCAAATATGTAAATGATCCTGGGTTACAAACTTTGCATTTTAATACACAATAGACCTTCATCGAACTCCACTTCATCAGCCAAATTTGTCGCACGTTAGCAGTGAGGTTAAAAATCTACTGCGGGTGCGGGAGCGAAATATGCAAAATTTCGCCAATTGTCGAGAATCCAGCGCGGGTGTAGATCCGCCGTTCTTCCTCATGGGCCGCCATCAGAAAAGCCATTGTAACGCCTGCGTCAAAAGCCTCTCGCACTAGCCGAGTCGTCAAGGCTCCTGCTACACCTCGTCGGCGGAAAGGGACACGCACACCAATGCCAGCGATCTCTGTCGTCTGGTTTGCGGGCACAGAACATACTCCAGCCCCCACAGCTACTCTACGAGAAGCCGCCCTCCCGGCGTCTACGCCTGTTGCTGCTACACGAGCGAGTACCGCGATTCCACCTGCAGCTATGCTAGTTTGTAGACTTTTAACGTCTTCGGAACTTGGGTAGAATCTCCATAGACCTCGTTTTGCACCGTCACAGTAGCGAGCATATCAGCATCCGAAACCGCCACGATTAGTTCTATGCCTAAAGGGACCGGAAGCAATTGCTCTAAACCAGGAGTGCAGATCATAAGCGGCAGGCGTCCTTCAACGGTGAAACCACCGGATGTCAGCGCTTCCTCGACAGCAGGTGCTAGTTTCGCAACATACTCCAAACGTGGCTTTCGTTTACGCCCAAGGTAGGCAGTGATAAGTGCGTTCACGTCGCTGAGGGACGGCGTGGCATCGTTGTCGGGGATGGCATAGTTAAGAAAGGGGTTGGCGTTGTAGCGGTTGAAGGTTGCGAGGAACGGACCTATCTGCTCCGTGTCACGTTGCTGGCTCGCCGCGACGCGCAGGTACGATTGAATGCGAGAGTCCATGAATGGATAGCTTGAGCTTGCTCAAGAGTGATAGAAATACGCAAGGAACAACAGCCATTTGGCTGTCCAACAAGAGATCACTCCTATGCTACATGATCAATAGAGCGATCGCGTAAGCGCAAGGGCACACCAAGGGCTAACGCGTAGCGTGCGCTTTGCGCTTAGGCAGCAGTGCTTTATTAATGGTATTACAAGGACTTGTCAGACAATAGCTTATTTTACCGCAGCAATATCGCCTAGGAAGTCGTAGAGTCCCATATGTTCGCCATATGCTTTGTTCATTGCAGGTGTCGTGGGGCGATCTTCGTCGTGCTTCAGTTCCGCTGCAACAGCAACCCAGTTTGTCATAATTGCACCAGCTTGCGTAAGCCTCAGTATCGTCGCCATTTCTGCTTGTGGACTCCAAGTTCCAGATGCATCAATGACAGCGTAAACATCATATCCTGCTTTAAGTGCTGACAGTGCCGGAAACGCCAGACAGACATCGGTTGTGATCGCAGCCATAATCAGCTTTTTGCGTCCGGTTGCTTCTACAGCCGCACGAGATTTAGGATCATTCCAAAGGTTAATCGGTGAGCGATTAAAAATTTCATGATCGGGAAATAGTTCAATGAGATCTGGAATCGTAGGACCATTAGGACCTTTAGCAGAACTGGTGAATAACACAGTCGGCAAATTGAAAACCTTTGCTGTTTTTGCCAAACCAATCACGTTATTCTTCAGAATTTGCTGATCAATACTATGAACACCTAGAAAAAGTCCAGCCTGATGGTCAATCAGCAACATGGCGGCATTATCAGGTGTCAGTGGATCGTAAAATGCGTCGCTGTTACCTGTTATGTTAGTCATTGACAGTTCCTTAAGCGGTTCAAGGCTTAATTATTCAATGAAGTCAACGGTTCCGCAAGTAGATACACAAAAGTGCCATAGTTACACGCTTGTACGTAACGTTCATATTGAAAGTGGATCAATATCCTAGCCTTCTCAATTCGCATCCCTACTTACGACAAACGCTCGACTTAGTAGGTGACAAATGGGTGACAGTGGTGATCTATGTGCTATCTCACGGTACTAAACGCCACAGTGAGCTTCAAAGAGAAATTGGAGACGTTTCGCAGAGGATGCTAACACGTACACTGCGCGATTTGGAGCGAAATGGTCTTGTGCAGCGCAATGTATATCCTGCTGTACCACCAATGGTGGAGTATTCCTTAACGCCTTTGGGAGAAACGCTTATTGAACCACTCAGATCTTTGTGTCAATGGTCGATGGAGCATTACCATGAAGTAGAAGCAGCTAGAGAAAGTGGAAATAGTGAAATGAGTCAATGAGGGCGATCTGCCGTTCGCGTAGCGTGCGCTTTGCGCTTAGGCAGCAGCGTTTGCGCAGCGCCCCCTTAGGGGCTAGCTATCGCCCTTTTGATCACACGACTGAATGAGGAGCGATCGCCCTGAATCAGATAAGCTTACAGGCTATCAGGCTGCACACGGGAGGATGAAAACCCCTACCTTTTAGTTCTATTGTGTAAGTCACTCGTTTCTCAACGAGTGTTTCTTGCCAACTATGCGTCATGATTATCGCACTCTACTACTGCCAAAAGATGCTGGTCTTTGTTGCGCAACATTTTCTGGTATCGGCGGACGCAAGCAAAGATACACAAGTGGACCAAAGAGTGGAACAAGTGATACTGCCCAAAACACTTGAGGATTATTCCAACGCCGTCTCGCCATATCATCGCCTAAGACGGTTGGGAAGAGTAGGCAAAACAAGCAAAATGCCAAACTCATACCATTGATAAAGCGATCGCCCAAAAACTGCTGCCAAAACCCTACCCAATCACCGAGAACAAAAGCGTAGGCAAACAAACCAAGAGTACTTAAACTCAGACCAATACCAAAAAAGCGAGAATCCAACAACTGCAAAAAAGCATCCTTCCGTCCAGAAAATTGTTGATTGTCTTCCCTCAAAGCCAAATAAGGTATAAGACCAAGCGTACCTGAAGCAATGGACGCTATTGCAAAAGGATAGAAAGGAATCCACTGCATCCTACCATCAAAGAACAGAACAGCACTGTAAATGAACAACCAGATCCCAACAAGGGAGAACAAACAGAGGAGAACTGGATTTACATCTGCCCAATTTAGAGTAAAGATATTTTTGAGTAGCGTCAGAGTTTCCTCTAAATGCAGTGGAGGAGCGAACAACAAAATGTAGGCGATAAATCCAACCCACAGTAACCAAAGAGCAATTTTTCGACTCATAATCTTAATTTATGGCGCTTTGTTGCTGACTCTGTATTATTTTGTCAGCTGCTTCTTGCAATGGTGGACGTATACATAAATAAATCAAGGGACCAAAGAGTGGAATTAATCCAATCAACCAGAACAACTGAGGATTCTTGATATCTCGCCGCGCTATATCATCTCCTAACAAAGCTGGAAACAATAAGCAAAGCAGGCAAAAATCTAAACTCATTACATGAATAAAGCGGCTTGTTTGCCACTGCTGAACAAAATTTCCCCAATTTCCCTGTCCTACACCATAAGCAATTAAGATAACTGTGGCGACAGTCAGAGCAATACCTGTTAGGCGAGAATCTAATATCTTGAGAAAAGCATTTTTGCTGCCAGGAAACTTTTGATTTGGTTCCCGCAGGGCTAAGTAAGGTAGTAACGCGAAAGCCCCAACTCCAAATGAAATACTAGCAAAAGGCCAAGCAGGCATTTTTTGTGCTCTACCATCAATAAATACCAAGCAGCTGTAAATCATAGGCCAGATGCCCATAATGTTAAAAAGTGCTATAATAAGGGGGTTTATTCCTTGCCATTGACCAGTAGAAAGATCTTTAATTAAATCGAATGTATCAGGTTGATCGGGAGGAGCAAAGAAAAAGGCATAGATAATAAATCCCAGCCATAGCGCTCCAAAAGTAATTTTTCTGATCATTATTTAAGCTAGTTTTGATTAATTCAGCGATTGTCCTGCTACAAGCCCTACTGGGGATTGAAATAACTGAAAGCTTCTGAGAGGTAATCAGAAGCAGCTGTTACTACTGCGATCGCACTTTCATAATTTAGACGCGTTGGTCCGAGAACTCCCACACTACCTAATGATACAGAACCCCGGCGATAGGTGGAAGAAATCAACGAACAAGTGCGTATAGGTTCTAGAGGGTTTTCTGCACCAATACGAATCATGACTCGTGGCTTACCAACCTCCTCCGCTTCTGGCTGTTCTTCACATATTAACCGCCACAGTTGGTCTTGTTCTTCTTCCAACAGGTGGATGAGCATTTGCACTTGCTGTAATTCCGAAAACTCTGGCTGACGCAAAACTTCAGCAACACCGCGAACCATAATTTGTGTTGCAGATGGTGTCAGAGTGCGACGAGCAAGTTCAGCAACTGAATGTTTCAGGAATTCTCCGTATCTTTGGAACTCCTGATCCAATTCACTCCATTTCAGGTTTGCTAATTCAGTTATGCTGCGTCCCCGCAAGTGGGTATTCAAAAAGTTAGAGACAATCTGCAACTCGCGGTCGATGACTTCTGCATCTGGTTGTGAATCTTCCGAGGCTTGCGCTAAATCCATCAATGCTGAATGTGTCTCATATCCATCCGTCACCACAATCAACATCACCCGTCCCGTTTCTACTTGCACTAGTTGTAAATGTCTCAACACTGCTGTCGCAGTTTGCGGCATCGTGATTAAGGTGATGCAACCACTCAAAGTTGCTAAAATGTGAGCTGCTCCTTGCAAAAGAGCTTCCAAGCTCCAATCTTCCCATTTGAGGCGTTTTTGCAGTGATAATTCTACATCTCGTGCTAGAGTTTCAGAAGGTGTTATCAACTGGTCAACATAAATACGGTAGCCAGAGTCAGAAGGGACGCGTCCTGCAGAAGTGTGAGGTTGGTACAGTAAGCCAACTTTTTCCAACACGCCCATCACATTGCGAATTGTTGCTGAGCTAACACCAAGGTTGTACTCTTCAACAAGAGCTTTAGAACCAACAGGTTCTGCTGTGGCTATATAATGACGTATTGTTGCCCCAAGTATCTGCTGTTGACGATTTGTAAGCTGGACTTGCATAAGGAGTTTTTTACCGAAGCCGAATTGTAAGCGAAGCTTTGAAAAAATTTTTAGAGATAACTCTAAATTAAATAAGGATTAATAATAGTAAAGCAAGATCACAAGCACTTTGCTTCTACAACAATAAGCAAAAAGAAGTAAAGAAAAGTAAAGACACTGTACTGCCTTGAGTAAAGTTACTATTAATACAGGTAAATTGCTGGAAAAAAGCTTTTGGATTGAAGTAAATTAGCCCCTACTTATGCATACTTGCATAAGTTTATTGAAATCTCTGTATTTCAAGTTACGAATTTCCTGAACAGCCAAAAAAGGCACGTAGGTAGAATACAAATATTTACCACTCAACACTTAAAGCTATCCTAGCTTGTACAGAGGATAGCATAGGCAAATTAAAATCGTCAGTCTTAGTAGACTACATATCCCCTCAATGTAAAACAGCAGCTAGTATTGGGGAATGGAAAAGTCAACCAGAGTTGAGTAAGCATCAATTCCACCCATAATATTTTTGACATTTGTAAAGCCTTGAACAGTTAACCACTGACACATCTGAGCAGAACGAATGCCATGATGACACAGCACAAGAGTTTCAGCGTGGGGATCTAAGCGGGTGTTGACTTGATCTGCCCAGTCAGGAAACTGACTCAAAGGTAAATTGACAAAGCCATCGATGTGGGCGATCGCCACCTCTTGTGGTTCACGCACGTCCACAAGCTGAATTGGCTCTCCTGAAGATAAGCGTTGTGCCAGTTCTTCAACGTTAATTTGGGTAATGGATGGTTCGGAAGGTTTGCCCATCATGAAGTTTTAATAAAAATCCTATACTATATTATATTGGCAAAAAATCTTCGTTCTTTGGGTTTGGTAGGTACGTGAGTGCCGTTTCATTAAAGGACTGAAAAATCCGGTTTTAATGCAGAATTTCTCTGAAGTTCGGCTTAATGCTGTAAAGTGAGCATTTAACAATTAAGAGATAACCTGATTTCTGATAGACTTGTGCGTAAGTTTCAGTACTAAACTAATTTCTAGTAACAGAACTACCTTTGATAATTTAATTTGGTAGTTGATTATTTGTATTTGCACCCCTAGCGGTCTGTATAAAAATTATGACACAACGCTCATTTTTCAGAGTTGTAGCAGTGGGTATTATGATGCTGCTATTGATTGGTATGACTGGTTGTAACGGGTTATCCGCCAAAAATTCCCTAACCGGTATCGCTCCTACAGGACAGTCAGATGCTGCCATATTTGTGTCTAAACAAGCACCAGTTATGGTGTCGATGCTCGTAAATCCAGAACGCTTGCAGGCGTTTGAGCGTGATGGACAACTGTCAAAATTGAAAACAAGATTACTCGCGAATACGGGTATAGATTACCAACAGGAAATTAAACCTTGGTTAGGAAACGAAATAACATTGGCTGTCACAAGCTTAGACATTGATCACGATTCTGAAAACGGACAGCAGCCAGGGTATCTAATGGCACTTGCAACCACTCAACCCGAGAAAAGCCGTGAATTTGTTCAGCTATTGTTTTCTAAGCGCGCTTTGGCTGGGGCAAATTTAGCAACTGAAGAATACAAGGGCGTGAAGCTAATTTCTGACAATCAGATTCCTTCAACGTCTTCTGAAAAGGAACAAGTCAAAAATCAAAATAGTCTTGCTGGTGCAGTTGTAGGTAATAGCTTTGTCTTGTTTGCCAATCACCCAAAAGTGCTGCGAGAGGCAATTAATAATGTACAGGTGTCCGATTTGAATTTAACCAGTTCCAACAAATACCAAAAAGCAACCAAACAACTGTCCAAAGAAGCACAGGCTGTTGCTTTTCTGAATCTCCCCGTAGTAGCAAAATGGCAGAACCTCAAACCTAATGCTCAAACTTATGACAACCAAATTATTTCTTTAGTATCAAACCCCAAAGGATTGCTCGCTGAAACTGCTTTTTTGGCAAAAAAAGAAACTTCACCCCCAGCTGCACAACTTTCTGAACCTGTGGGTGCGTTGGAGTATATCCCAGCTTCAGCAAGTTTAGCAGTAGCAGGATCAAATTTAAGCGGTTTGGGTGATAGTGATTTGGCACAACTTTGGCAACAAGTGACAGCTAGCCTCTCTGCTTCCACAGAAGATGTGATTTCTAAGTTCCTCCCGGTGGCAGATGTTCAAAAACGTTCGCTTATCAACTGGAGAGAAGATATTTTTAACTCGGTGGAAGGAGAATACGCGATCGCATTGTTACCCCGCGCAGAGCAAACAAATCCCAATTGGATTTTTGTCGCCCAAAAATCCGAAAAGACACCCACAGCAATTTCCCGTTTGGATCAACTCGCCTCATCAGAAGGGCTTTCGCTGAATTCCTTCACCTTAAATGACCAAAAAATCTCTGCTTGGACACAGCTAAAAACTGCTATCAATAAATCTAGTGAAGCAAAAGAGCGAGAATTGTTCACAATTCAAGCAAACGTTGTAGCCGCACGTGCTGACATCGGAAATTACCAGATTTTTGCATCCTCTGTTGAGACAATCAATGCAGCTTTGACGGCTAAGGAGAACCCGTTAGTTAAGAATCGTGATTTCCAAGACAGTATCGCTGCGATTGGTGAACCGAACCAAGGCTACGTTTATATCGACTGGACAAAGAGTCAGGATATTTTAGAGCGTCAACTACCAATTCTGAAGTTTGTGGAAGTGCTGGGCAAGCCATTTTTCCAAAATTTGCGATCGCTCACCCTTAGTAGTTATGGTAGTGACACAGAATTGCTCAAAGGTGGCCTATTTTTTCAATTTTTACGTTAGCTAAATCCCGAAATCTGTATAAACCAAGCTGTAGCTATTCTTGGTTCATGGAGTACAGAGGGTGCAGGGAAAGACTTAGTACTATTTCTAGTCTTTCCCTGCTTTTTTATAGCAATAGCCATAGCAGGGAACACCCGAACGCTTAATAGGGAACGCTTAAGAGTGAAACCCAACAAAATCAAAATTTTGGAGTTGGGTTTCGTTCCTCAAACGCCAGACTTGCCGTGAGAGCGGAAACCCTCCTGCTGCACTGTCCTCCCCAACCTAGATGTATAGCTATATGTGTTACCAACGGTTTAATGGCAGTCACCAGATTTCATGTCGTCTAACTCAAGAATCCCTATGAATTTAAAATAAGTGGTTGGAAACTGAAAAGCAAAACTAAAATAAAAAGCACTGGATGATTAGCCGTCGTTCCAGTGCCTCTGCAATTTTTACGGTTGACTACCCTGTCTAATGTTTGGTCAAGTAACCTCGAAGTTTTTTCTTAAATACTACTTATGGATCGCTGAGAAATGTCTTGATTGCAGGTCTGAGCGATTAGCATTGCAGGTGCCTACACGTAGTAATATTCGCGTCCAAAATGCTTTACATATAGCCCGGAACGTACCCTGCCTGTTCTCTACTCAAAAAGTTACAAGCTCTTGGTGAATTAACTTTTTCATTCTCTTTCTTTGCTTTCTATGATTTTCTGATTTGACAACGCTTACAGTTCGGGATTTATCACTCTTAAAGCGCATATTACCTTCTGCTAATAACGAGCCTTGCTTTATCATCAATCCATTATATGGACACCAATCATTTCCACAATTATGTTTTGAATACTCTCCGAAATTTCTATGTTTTATCTTTTTCTTTTTCAAAAATTTTTCTTGATTAAATCGGATACCTTTCCATATTTTATCTTCGTCTGCTACTGTTATATTTTCTCCAAGTGTTTTTAAATAAAAATATGTAGAAGGGTCTTTCAACTGTAAAAAGTCAAAAGCCCTCTGAAATTGTTTATTAGCATAATCTCTGATTTCGATTTTCTGATTGAAATCTAATTTTTTTGTTTCAACAAGAGAGCGAAATAATCCAAGTGTGTTCCAATCTGAAAACTTTTTATGGTTGTCTATTATATATATATATTCACTGTAAGTAAGAGAATTGAATTTTTGCCCTATTTTCATAAGAGTTTGTGGATTGATTTCAAGATAAACATTATCTCAGCTAACCTGGTAACTAGCTACAAGTTAAGAAATTGGCATTCCAGAAATTTGTCCCTCCAATATTAATACAGTCTAAAACTGCTGTAACTACATCTTCCTGTTGTAGGCGTCACTGCACCAGAAAAGGAAAATTGTACCCGCTTGATCGAAACTCGCTCTCTATCTACGTTTCAGTTACTTGTAATCACCCTTGGTGCAGAGTATTTATTATACTCTGCACCAAGGAAACGAGGTTTTTTCAACGTATTTTCAAAGTTTTGAGGTAAATCGTTCAGCCAAGCGCGTACAATTTTCCCGTTTTGGCACGGTGAACCCCAGTAGTACCATTTTGCAAATTCTCAGCCTCCAGTACCGCATCTGGGGGCTTTTAATTGTAAGCTGTAGACACAGTAGTTTTTTATCTGACGATGAACGTCAATCGGTACGGACGCGCCAAAATTCTCACACAGCAAGAGATACAGCTAGTTTTTGCCCAAGGGTTTGACTCAGAGCGTGATAAAACCCTATTCGGTGTATGCCTGTTTACGGCTGCAAGAATTCGTGAAGCGTGTACCAATCATTTTTCACGCTTGGTATTACAACCAACGATTTTATTTATGGCACTTGGAACGCTAAAATAGAGTTTGAGTTGATTGGCGAAACTAGGGTACAAGAAGCGTGCTATCTACATTTGTTGCTGACTTCCGCATCATCTTTGAACGCGATCCAGCTGCTCGTAACTGGTTGGAAGTATTATTTTGCTACCCCGGTTTGCAAGCCCTAATGTTACATCGGCTGGCTCATTGGCTGCATATCATTCACATTCCCCTTATCCCTCGGCTGATTTCATATATAGCTCGATTTTTAACCGGAGTTGAAATCCACCCAGGTGCAACGATTGGTCAAGGTGTTTTTATTGATCACGGTATGGGTGTGGTGATTGGGGAAACGGCAATTGTAGGAAACTATAGCTTAATTTATCAAGGTGTGACCCTTGGTGGTACAGGTAAGGAATGCGGTAAGCGCCATCCGACTGTAGGAGAAAATGTTGTGGTAGGAGCCGGAGCCAAGGTGCTCGGTAATATCGAAATTGGCAACAATGTCCGCATTGGTGCTGGGTCAGTTGTCTTACGCAATGTGCCAGCAGATTGTACCGTAGTTGGTGTTCCAGGCAGAATACTATATCGTTCTGGCGTTCGAGTCAACCCCCTAGAACACGGAAGTTTACCAGATGCTGAAGCCCAAGTAATACGTGCTTTAGTGGATCGCATCGAGCAACTGGAACAAAAAATTGAACAGTTGCAACAACCACAGCAAAAAGTTTTAGTTCCTTTCGTTAACTCATCATTGTCAACACCTCACACCTCAAATTCCCACATATTAAAAGATGAGCCATCTTCACAAACTCACACTTATTGCCTTTTGCAAAATAAGGTGATAGAAGAGTTCCTGGATGGTTCTGGGATTTAACGACCAAGCAAGTCAACCTTTGATAAATAATATCCTTTAGAGCCAAGTGAAAAGGCGTTAAGCGTAGCTCTGCCGTAGGCGATCGCTTCTCATAGAAGGCTCACGAGGATGACTATAGAGTGATAAAAGAGGTTAATCCATCTTATATTCGCAGCACTTTGCTGCTAAATTGGTCGAGATTAGGAAATTCTTGCTTGCTGGAAGATTTGTTGAGGCGTAATTTGTAGTCCAGGCAATAAAGAATCTTCTAAACTATCAGTACCGCGCTTGGTTTCAGGGAGACCTCAATCTCATTACTATCCTTGGTGGAAAGTACAAATCTGTAGGGTGAGTGGGAGTTTCCAGATGTGTCAATCCACCCAGTGAGCTCAGGTTGCGATGCATAGGCGGCTTTAACAGTCTCAAAGGCTGAGCCAATGGAAACTCGCGCTTCTTGGGTGGGAATAACTTGCCCAAATTGTTGTCTGACTAGGAACTGGTCAATTTCGGGTCCAAACACCCACAGGCTACCCGTCAAACCAACAATAATAAGAATTAGTCCAACTGTAAAACCAAGATAGCAGTGTAGGGTAAAGACGATTTGGCGAAGTTTGAGAGATTTCATGGCAGATGCCTCTAATATCGTGTCCGGTTAAAGACTTATCATGAAGGCTGCAAGGGAGCAGGGGGAAAGGATTTTACTCTTTGTGCACAGATTTCGGAATAATAACTAATCAACCGAACTTGATATAAAAACTTTGACTGCAGTCTTAGAAACTGACTGAAACTGTTCCCAGTACTGTAAACGGTGCTGCCGGACGAATATCACCAAACGTCGTGGACTCGTAATACTTGGTGTCTAAGAGATTCTTGAAATTAATCCCTACGCGCCAGTTATCGCGGCGATAAAACACAGCAGCATCGAATCTTCCGTAGGAGGGAATTTTAAAAGTGTTGGGTAGAACGACATCGCGGCTACCCGCAAAAAAGACTCCTGCACCAAATCCGAATCCTTGTAAATTGCCAGATTGAATTTCATAAGTTGTCCATAAGCTGCCGCCCTGTCTGGGAGCACCTGTTAATCTGTCTCCTTTAGGAATGCTCTCATCTTTACTGACAAAGGCATCGTTGTGGAACAAGGACGCAATGATATTCCAACCAGGCAGAATTTTTCCAGCTAGATCAAATTCAATGCCTCGACTGGTGACTTCACCTGTTGCGATCTGGAAATTCTGATCTTGTGCATCGCTAGTCAGCACATTGGTTTTGGTAATCTCGTAAGCAGCTAAGTTGGCAATCAAGCGGCGATCGAGCAATTCGGCTCTGATCCCAGCTTCGTACTGAGTTCCCCGTGAGGGTTCAAAAACTCCTCCGTTTCGATTACGACCGGTATTCGGAACAAAAGACTGACTGAAGCTGGCATATAAAGAAAGCGGTTCTATTGGTTGGTAGACAATACCAATCCGGGGCGAAAAAGCTTCACTGTAAGATTCATCCCGTGTGCTTGCACCCAACGTATTGAAATTCTGATCGATTGGCTGTCTGGTGCTAGCATTATTCACAAAGTCATATCTGCCACCCAGTAAAAGCTTCAGATTGGGCAGCAGGGTTACTTGGTCTTGCAGATAAATAGCAGAGGTTTCGACAAAAGTACCAGATATTGCGTTATCAACACCGCTAAAACCATCAAACACTGTTGGTGCAGGTGCCCCATAGATTGGATTAAACAAGTCGATGGGAGCTACAACAGCTCCAGGAGACAGGGGTGTCTCGGCTTGACCTGCACGCAAACCTGGTTGAAGTGCGTTCAGCTTTGTCCAATCAACGCCAAACAGTAACTTATGTTGAATAGAACCTGTGTTGAAATCAGCAATGAAATTGTTTTGCAGTGAATAAATTTCAATATCGGAGATATCTACGGCGAAGTCTCTGTTGACAGTACGACCATCATCCTGAAGGCCTCGAACCCGAAAAATTCCTGGATTGTTAGAATTAGTAAGTTGGGTAGTGAAGCTGCTACGAAACTCCAGATGCTTGTTAAAGCGATGGGTGAAGTTTAAGTTGATTAAGTGGTTTTCAGAATGTACTTTACTATCACTGTTCGGTTCTCCCAGGAATCGATTGATCGGAGCATTAAAACTTTTTGGCTCGGCTGGTAGTCCTGAATAAGTGAGATAATCGGTATTGCTGTAGTTGTACCTCAAGTTTAAGGTCGTTGCATCCCCAATTTTGTAGGTCAAAGTGGGTGAAATAGAAAATGACTCCCCGTTGACAAAATCGACAAAGCTACCAGTACTCTGGTATGCCGCATTCAAGCGATAGAGCAGTCGTTTATCTTCAGTTAAAGGACCGGAAATATCAATCGACGGGTTATAGAAGTCATAATTTCCGATCACAAATTCACCAGAATAGTAGGGTTCGCTCAAAGGCTTCTTGGTGACATAGTTAACGATGCCACCTGGCTCAAGCTGACCATACAGCACAGAACCAGGTCCCTTGAGCACTTCAACCCGTTCAATGCTGTACGGCGAAAGATCGAGTGATCCATATGCTGGAAAATAAAACCCGTCTATAAGGAAGTTCTGCGTTGTAAACCCGCGAATGTTATAGCTGTCTACACTCTGATCAAGATCTCTTTGAACCGTTACACCTGACACATTACTGACTGCATCGGTAATGCGTGTGATTTGTTGGTCTTTAATAACTGTTTGCGGGATAACTTGAATTGACTGGGGAATATCACGCAGTGGAGTGTCTGTCTTTGTGGCAGTTGTTGCATCTGAGGCACTATATCCGTCCTGCTCACCCGTCACCACTAGTTCAATCGGTTCATCACCCTGGGCTGATGGTTGAGTTGGCTGTGTCTGAGTTTGTGGCTGTTGTGATCCCTGCCCTTGCCTTTGGTTTGGGGTGGAGTTTTGCGCAATGGAAGCAGCCGTTGACACGCTGAAGATCAGACCTTCTTTTGGACTGTCATACAATTCAACTGTTGGTGCACTCGCTTCACCTATCACCGTCACTCGGATAGTATTGGCATCAAAGTTAGTCACCGTTATCTCAGTAACACCCGCAATTGGTTTTTGTGAGCGGAATGTGAAGGGTCTGTCACCTGGTGCAC
>NZ_CAWPKW010000194.1:0-68224 GCF_963888615.1 Brasilonema octagenarum UFV-OR1
GGGTTGAAAATCTCGTGATGTCCGTATTTTCTCATTAGTTCATGTCCTAATCTACGTGGCAACGACTATACCTAAAAGGTAAGAAAACCAGAAAACAATGTTATCTATTTGGCGAATCCCTGATAGAGCGTGACTATATAAGCATTATCTTAAGTGACACTAAAAACGTTCATAACGACAAATAATTTGTTACTCCACATCAGCAAGGGTAATCAAATTTGATCGTTTGATTGCTCTTGTCCAGAATCATGAGTTACGATTCCACAGGCTAAGCGTCCACCACCAGCTTCTGCTGCTGTTCCGCCCGCTTTTTGCTGATCCGGTAATAAGTGAATAATGATTGCACTACCATTTTCGTCAAATAAAGTCACCGGACTTTCACTAAGGGTGACTCGACTAGTGAGCACATTGTATGTTGCCTGTCCCTGCTCATCCACCACTAGGTTTGGCAAGTCACCTAAGTGATATGGATGGTTTGCTTCTACTGGAAGTTCCGAACCAAACGGACCAGGATCAAAGTGTCCACCTGTGGTGCTAAAAGCAGGTTGGGCATTTGGTTCGCACACCCCTGCAGCATGAATGTGGAGTCCGTGCAAACCGGGAGTTAGGGTTGCTGGATTGCCTTGAATATAACCCTGAATCCGTACTAATCCATTATTTCGCTGCTTCAAGATTAGGGTGCCACTAATGTCTGTACCTGTAAGCTCAACTCGTCCTCCTATAGGACTCTGCGCTATGCTGGGTTGCCCTAATGTAAGTGTGTAAATCAGCATCAAGCAAACAGAGACTGCGAAAATAAACAGAGATTTTTGTGGTGAAAACTTAATCACTATGACCTCCTACGTTAATAGTAGATAACTTGATTTAGATTCTACACTCGGCGGGTATCCGAGTTGAATAGATAGTATTTTATAAAGAAAAAAGGAACAAAATATACAAGATATATACTGTCAAAAAAGTATTAAGTCAAATTAGCTTCATGTAAAATTTAATGTAGCTTTATTTTTCATTAACTATCCCAAATTATACTAGTTGCAAACAAGCACATTTTGGCAAAAAAATTAGCATAAGCTAATACAACTTTTTGCCAACAAAACCGGAAATATTTAAAAAGAAATGAGCCATGAATAATGGTAAAAATAGTCGTTTGCCTGAGTTAGATAAACTTACAAATACAACTCAAGCACGCACAGAAACGGAAAAGAGTTCTGCTCCTCCCTTGATGCATCTGCTATCAAGGCTCTTTTTCCTAACAAAAACTATTGTCAGCTTTGTCGCAGGGATGCTAAGTGGACTGATCCAACTGGCATCCAAATTTTTTAGGAGCATAAAAATAAAAAAGGGCACGACAATTGCTGCACTGGTGATGGCTGCAATCCTAGCCGGACATACTGTATCGGCACAGGTAACTGCACCGCCTCCGCTGAGTCAGATAAAGGTTCCGGAACCAGATAATCTTGGCGATTTTATCAAGGACAAGGTAACGGCGATCGCCCTAGGAAAATCTCTTTTCTGGGATATGCAGCTTGGCAGCGATGGCATCCAGTCCTGTGCCAGTTGTCACTTTCATGCTGGGGCAGACAGCAGATCCAAAAACCAGATCAACCCAGGTCGGATTAACCCAGATCAAATAGATATAACTTTCAATACGGGAGGCAGTCCAAACTACCAGTTAACGGCAGGAGATTACCCATTCCATAAGCTGTCAGATCCAAATAACATATCATCGACCGTTGTGTCCGACAGTAATGACATCACTGGCTCTCAAGGGGTTTTTCGGTCAGAATTCGTTGACATTGTTCCTGGCAGTGATAAGGACAAGGTGACTCCTAAAAAGGATGATGTCTTCAATGTCAATGGCACGAACGTACGTCGGGTAACGCCGCGCAATACACCGTCGGTGATTAACGCCGTGTTCAACTTTCGTAACTTCTGGGATGGACTGGCTCAAAACACCTTCAACGGGGTGAATCCTTTGGGGTTGAGAGACTCGAATGCTTTTGTTTTGAAAGCAACCAGTCCGAGGCGGCTGGAAGATGTACGAGTCAGTCTCAATAATTCGTCTCTAGCTTCACAGGCGGTGGGACCACCGCTTAATTCCTTCGAGACGGCATTTGAAAACACCACTGTCATCGCGCCGTTTCGGGTTGCGCAGTCCGATACAAACGAGGACACAGTTACGGTGACTGACGCACAAGGTCGGACTGTTGAGAATAACCCTAATTCGCAAGCATCGCAAAACAGCCAAAGCACTACCAACACCGCTGATTCCTCAAGGCAACAACCTTCGACATCAAGTCCAACGCCTTTGAAAAGGTTTGGTAGAAAACTCGGCAAGAAACTACTTGCCCTAGATCCCCTTGCAAAGCAGATTGTGGCTTATGATGACAGCGTTTTAGGTTCTTTAAGCAGATCGTCGCGTTATTCGCCCAAACCAGGTCTGAGAAAGTCCTACGAGGCGTTGATCCGGGACGCCTTCAAACCGGAGTGGTGGCAATCAAATGTGGTCATCCGAGTTGATCCAAAAACTGGCGATCGCACTTTCATCAATAAGCCGAAGAACCGCTTGAGCACTATCGAATATACGCAGATGGAATATAACTTCTCGCTGTTCTTTGGGCTGGCAGTTCAGGCGTACGAATCAACTTTAGTGTCTGCTGATACACCGTTTGACCAGTTCTTAACGGGGAACACTAGCGCCCTGACTTCCCAGCAACAGCAGGGGTGGACTGTTTTCCAGAACAAGGGTCTGTGCATTGGCTGCCACGCTGGATCGGAATTGACCGCCGCTTCAGTAAGTAATGTAGCTCAAAGGAAACGAATCGGACGTGCGCCCATACCTGGTAACCCCGCTGAAGACACTGGCTTCTTTAGGATTGGTGTCAGACCTAACAACGAAGACCCCGGTTTGGGTGCTCTTGATAGGAGTGATAAAGACGACTCAGGAAATCCCCTGGGCAATCCGCTCTCCGAGGTACGGCTAGCTCAGCAGGGTAAATTTAAGCAGCTCCTCGGCGAAGATCCCCCTACGCTTAATCCACCGCTAAGTCCTAGTGAAACGGTGATTGCAGACGGAGCCTTTAAAGCACCCGGACTCCGCAATGTGGAACTCACTGCCCCCTACTTCCACAATGGAGGTCAAGCGACCCTGGAGCAAGTAGTTGATTTTTACAGCCGGGGCGGGGACTTTGGCGGTCTGCCAGTGCTGAACCTGAAACCAGAAGAAAAACAGCAACTGGTTGCCTTTTTGAAAGGGCTGACTGATGAGCGAGTCCGCAAGCAAAAAGCGCCCTTCGACCACCCGCAACTGTTTGTCCCTAACGGACATCCAGGAAACCAATACTCTGTGACCATCGACCCCAAGGTCAAAACCAATGACGGTACCACGCAAGCTACGGATTCTCTTTTGGAAATCCCAGCTGTCGGTCGTAACGGTGGCAATCCTTTGCGGAACTTCTTGGCAACCTTTTGAGAAAGTCACGTAGTTCCTAATTGAAAAAAGCCTGGTGTTCCAGGCTTTTTTTTATCTGGCAATAATTGTTTAGAATATCAACGCTCTAGGACAACGTTTGAGGTTTGTTCATCACAAATCTTCTGGGGTTATGCTCTGTAGGCTGTACACTAAATCCCCCAATACCCCAGTTTGCCACGCTACACTTCGTTCCGCTCGCTGCGGACATATTACTATCACAACACATTGCTGAGGTATCGATGAACAAACTGAACGCAGATTGAACCCTCACCAACACCAGAAGCAACTCGCTTGACTGAACCATGACGCACATCACCCACTGCGAAAACACCAGGTATGTTCGTTTCTAGCAAAAAGGGATCGCGTTCTAGCGTCCATCCTTTGATGCGTTGTCCATCTTTTTGCAAATCTGGACCTGTGATGATGTAGCCGTGTTGGTCTCGTTCAATCACACCATCTAGCCATTCCGTACGGGGAACTGCACCAATAAAAATAAACAGTGATGTTGCAGGAACGGTTTGCGTTTCACCGGTTAAAGAATTGTGAATAGTAATGGATTCTAAACTTGTTTCTCCTTTTGCTTCTCTGACACTAGTATGTGTCTTGACTGTAATATTAAGTGTTTGTGCAATTTGGTCAATCAGATACTGGGACATACTCTTAGTTAAGGAGTCGCCACGTATTAACATCGTCACATGCTTGGCGTAGCGAGAAAAGTACATTGCTGCTTGTCCGGCTGAGTTTGCGCCACCCACAATGTAAACGTCTTCATCTTGGCAACTCATTGCTTCGGCCTGTGCAGCACCGTAATACACCCCTGCACCTGTCAAACGATCAAGCCCAGGGATATCCAGCCGCCGCCACGACACGCCTAGCGCTAACATCAGGGCGTGGCAACTGATTTCACTACCGTCTTCTAGTTGCACAAATCGATACTGATTTTCTACGCGGATACCCTTAACTTCTTGTGGTGTGAGAATTTCGACTCCAAACCGTTTTGCTTGGGTGACACCACGCCGTGCCAAATCACCTCCACTCAAGCCTGTAGGAAAACCAAGGTAATTTTCAATACGTGAGCTTGTTCCGGCTTGTCCTCCTGGGGCTTCACGTTCAATCATCACCGTGCGTAGTCCTTCTGATGCGGCATAGACCGCAGCTGCTAAACCAGCAGGACCGCCACCAACGATAATCAAGTCATAAAACGGTTTTTCTGCTTGGGTTCGTAGTCCAATTTTCTCTGCAACTTGCAGGTTGGTTGGCTGCATGACATGGGAACCATCCCCAAACAGCACGATAGGTAAGTGTAATTTGTCACACTCAGAGTACTCTGCTAGTTTTTGTGCCTCTTCAGATAATTCGATATCCAACCACTGATAAGGCACTTGATTTCGTGCGAGGAAATCTTTAACTTGATGAGAATAGGGAGACCAACGGTTACCGATGACGCGAATCCCTTCAAACGGTGGGTGGAAACCTGCTTGCCAGTCATCAAGTAAATCGTCCAGCACTGGATACAAGCGTTCTTCTGGTGGATCCCACGGCTTCATTAAGTAGTAATCTATTTTTGTGTTGTTGATGGCACGGATTGCGGCATCAGTATCTGCGTAGGCGGTGAGTAAGGCACGTTTTGCATCGGGGAACATTGACATGGCTTGTTCCAAAAACTCCACGCCGGACATCTGGGGCATCCGTTGATCGACAAGGAACAGCGACACTGGCTGATTGCGAAGTTTGAGTTGTTCCAAGGCTTCCAAGGCACTGGCACCAGAGTCAGCGCGGATAATTCGGAAGCGATCGCCATATTCCTGCCGTAGGTCCCGCGCCACGGCTTGCAAAACTTCTGGATCATCGTCTACCGTTATGATGACAGGTTTAGCCATAGCGCTTTGGTGACCTCCATTTTTAGATAGTTGCTTTTTTATATATCACACAAGATACTCGTATAAACCAATTAAGGTTCCATCTGGATCTCGAAGATAAGCTGTTTTCATTCCGTAGTAGGGATTATTCATCGGCGTTACACTAAATTGCACCCCTTTGTGTGTGAGCCGTTGATATTCCTCCTCTAGATTATGCACTGTAAAAACTAATACTACAGTGTCTTGACATTCTGCATGAGCAGGCTTTTCTGCATTGTGAATCATTTGTGCCATTTCTTGCCGCTTTGATACGGCAAGTCTCATCTCTCCGGCTTTAAACTCAGCATATCCGGCTTCTTCATCTTTTACAGCAATATCAAATTCGATGACATCTTTGTAAAACAAGAAACAAGCCTTCCAATCTTTTACAAGCAATCTTGTGTATGATTTGCTAACTTTCATAAACTTTGTACCTCTTTTCTTTGCCGCCTTTGTATTTTTGCGGTTCTATTCCTTTATTAATTATTGATGACAACTGCAATATGATGGTTATCAATTGGGTGAAACACAGGTTTTTGTTGGGGAACAACAGTGTGCCCTGTGAATGTGTTGTATCCAGCGGATGGGGAATCCTTGTGGAATTAGTTGAAAATCAGAATTTTTCTACAGCAGGTCGCAAATCAAGTTCCAAAGTCCATGCTGTTGGATCTTGTTGATACAATTGCCAATAGGTTTGGGCGAATCTCCTAAGCCCTGCGGGCACGCTACGCGAACGGAGATGCTGCGCGAACGCCTCAGGTGCCAGTAATGTATGTTCTTCAGCCTCCGATACCATTGCTCGCACTCTTTGAGTATTAATCATGCCATCAATAATGATATGAGCTACGTGAATTCCTTGAGGACTAAACTCCCGTGCCAACGACTGCGCCAATGCTCGTAGCCCAAATTTACCCACCGCCAAAGCTGCAAATTTGGCTGAACCTTTCACAGCAGCTGTTGCTCCCGTTAACAGAATAGTACCGCGACCTCGCTCAACCATCGCTGGAAGGACCTGTTGTACTGCTAAAAAAGCTCCAAAACAATTTACTTTCCATGAAAACTCAAACTGCTCTGGTGTCAGTTCCAGGATACCAGCCTTCTGAAATGCTCCAGCATTGTAGACAAAGACTTCAGGTGCACCTAGTTGCGAGGACACCTGCTCAAAAGCGGCTTTTACTGATGCAGGGTCAGTTCCATCAACCGTAACAGACAATGCTTTCCCGCCAGACTGTTCAATTTCTGACTGAATTTGAGTCAGCTGTTGTGAGTTTCTTGCCATTCATCCTACAGCAAAGCCTTCTCGTGCAAACCGATGAGCAACTGCGGCTCCCAGTCCCGGACCGACACCTAAAACAACTGCAACCTTTGATTGACTCATCTTATCTCCTTAATTACAAGCAAGTGCAGTATCTAAACACAACAAGGGTAAGAATTGCAAACGCCACACCTGCATAAAATTTCTTTTTTTATATTAAATTCACTATGAATTGAATTGTGGGCATGGATGAACAAACTACCATGCCCGACAAGACGTTATGATTCCTTTGCAGAACGAAGGCGGCGTTGACGCAGCAGGAAACCGGCTCCAGTCACTCCCACACCAACTAGGGCTAAGTTGGTTCCCGGTTCTGGAATTTTTTGAGGTACTTGGAAAAAGCCACTTAAAATTGCTCGACCTCTTAGGGGAGCAGTTGGATCTTGATCAAGTGGTTCAGTCTCAGAAAAATTCAGTACACCAGTAGCACCAGCGAATCTACGCGAACCGCCAGTGATAGTTATGGTGCCAGAACCATCTAATGTACCGTTTGCGTTGTTAATTGCAGCTGTAGCGTTACTGCTGCCAAACAATTGATCATCGCCGCTGCCAAAAAACCTATCAACTCCTACTGCTAAGTCTTCTAAACCAAAGTTTGCAGCGTTTGGAACAAAAGTGAAAACACCAGTTTGGGAATCAAATCGACTGTAGTTAATGCTTGTAAAGTTAGTCAAACCATAAGGGGCACTAGGATTAAAGCCTGAGACAGATGCTTGTGAAACTTCCGGCGTGATGGGTGTAAGAATCACCTCTGTATCATAAACAGCATCAAAAGAATATGTAGTTTGGGCAACTACTCGTACAGCACTGGCTGCAACACTAAGTAAAGCAGCTATTGGAACAAGCCATACAGTATGTGAGCGAAGTATCATTTGCTCAAGTCCTATTCTGAGGAAATACTATTATTTTTGCAGGGAATGCTCTCTATGAAACTTCACGTTATGGGGGAAGCATTTTTTACTGTTGCTTAGTAGATAGCAGCAGTGCATCAGGCGATACGCCTCTAACGTATCGCAGACTCAATTTCGGAACAGTGGTTTTCAAAACTACTGCAAAAGACCACCAGGTTGTAGTTCTAAGAATGGGTAATCAGTGTATCCTTTTTCGTCTGGTGCGTAAAATGTTTTTACATCAGGCTCGTTTAAAGAAGCATCCAGTTCAAAGCGTTTTGGTAAGTCAGGATTAGCGATAAACAACTTGCCAAAAGAAACCAAATCTGCATCACCATTAGCAAGTATACTATCTCCCTTGGCATGGTCGTAACCGCCATTGGCAATTAAAGTTCCTTTGTAAATTTTACGGAAGTAGGGTGTTACTGGGTTCATTACATCACGGGTTGCCAAATCACCCTCATTCGGTTCCATTAGATGGAGATATGCCAATCCAAAGCGATTGAGAGCATTTATTGCATAACCAAAAGTTTCTTGCGGATTCGAGTCGCCCATCCCGTAGAATGTGTTGCTAGGGGAAAGTTTGATCCCAACACGATTTGCACCCCACACACTAGCAACTGCTTCCACGACTTCCAGCAGAAATCGTGCTCGATTTTCTATCGAACCACCGTATTTATCTGTGCGTTTGTTTGTGTAATCTTGGAGAAACTGGTCAATTAGGTAACCAAAAGCCCCATGTAATTCCACGCCATCGAATCCCGCAGTCAGGGCATTTTCTGCACCTTTACGAAACTGCTCGACAATTTCAGGAATTTCATGGGTTTCTAGAGCACGGGGTGTTTCCATTGCTACTTTTCCGACTGGGGTGTGCAGTTGCCCTGAAGCCGCAAGAGCAGAAGGTGCAACGGGTAATTGTCCACCCAATAAAGAAGGATGAGAAACCCTGCCACAGTGCCATAATTGCAAGAAAATTCTTCCCCCCTTCTCATGTACGGCATCTGTCACTTGCCGCCATCCATCAACTTGTTGCGCTGAGTATATACACGGACAATTCATGTAGCCTAAACTCAAAGGAGAAACCATTGTGCATTCAGTAACAATTAGCCCTGCTGTTGCCCGTTGCGTGTAGTAAGTCGCCATCAATGAGTTGGGAATGTTGTCAATGGCTCGCAAACGAGTCATTGGTGACATCACCATCCGGTTTGGTAGGGTATAGCGACCAAGTTGAACAGGAGTGAAAAGATTTATATTGGAAGTCACAGGGATTATCTCCATTATTCTTGTTGACCTCGTTCCCAGACAAAGCGCCTGGGAACGCACAACTGTGGGCTGCTGCGTTGGCTGTTAACAATAGAGGCTGAGCCTCCAAGATTTCATTCCTTGGCTGAGCCAAGGAACGAGGAAAGCAAACAAAGCCAATTAATCGGTAGGCTGAGTGTAGACGACTTCGTAAAGATGAAACTTGTTCTCAGCTAGACCTTGCCAATACTCACTCAAGGGCTTGTACTTTGGATCTTTGAGCAGCTCTTCAAAATCTGCTAAACTGCGCCACTGTCCGTAATTCACATTATGCACGCCATCAAGCGAACGGTGGAAGTTGGCAGAAAGGAGTCCTGGATTTTGCAAACTTACTCCTACATATTCCTTCTCCAATTCCACTAAGCGCATCTGATTTTCTGGCTTGACTCGGAATTCTGCGAGGTGAATCAAACCGCCTTTGGCAATATTGAGTGTAGCGTCATCTGGTTTAGAGACAACCACCTCGTAGATGTGTGACTCATGAATCTGGAACTGGGAAAGTTTAGCTGCTTTGGCTTGCACTTCGGAATTATTGATAAACGCTTGGTAATCTTCCAGCGTTTTCCACTGAGCATAATTCATGACTCGCACGCCATCAATACTTTTGTGGATGCTAGATGAAACAAAACCGGACTGGTGCTTTACCGTTGTTTCAAGAAATTCGATGATAGTATCAATGAGTTCCTGCTGACGTTCCGCTTCTACGGCGAAGATAATGATCACCGTAATGACATCGTTGTTTTTGGCAATGGTGGGCATCCCGTTATCTGCTCCATAAAACTTATACATTGCTGAACAATGCGGTTTATTTCTCGCTTCAGCCAAGGTAGTCGGCTACTTCTTGTCTACGAGCGTCACTTCCGGTTGAGCCAACCGTACAAAATCCAATGGTGCGTTCAACAAGTTATAAGCCGCATTCAAATCCCTATCCATCGTTATTGTGTGAGCCAAGCACGATCTATCTTGACACTGATAAACTCGGTCAGAAAGTTTCAGATTATCGTGCTTGTTCCCGCAGATTGAGCATAGTTTTGACGATGGATACCACCTGTCAACTAACTCTACCTTGGTTCCGAAAAATTCAGACTTGTAGATTAGTTGACGACGGAATTCGTAAAATCCTAAATCAGAAATTGCTGACGAAAGTTTTCTATTAGCCAGCATTCCTGAAACGTTTAGGTCTTCTATCCGAATCCGGTAAAACTTACAGCTTATATCTGTTGTCGTCTTATGCAGAAAATCTTGGCGTTGATTGGCGATTCGAGCGTGTTTCTTGGCAATAGAGTTATAAAACTTCTTTGCTCTATTCGACTGTTTTATTCCTTGGCGACGGTTGCCAGATTGCTTATTTCGATTTCGCCACTGTGCCTTGGCTAGCTTGGTTTTCGCTCTTTTATAAGGCTTGGGGGCTTCAATTTGGAAACCATCACTGAGGGTGCAAAAACATTTCACGCCTAAATCAATTCCTACCGCTTCTTGTGGGTGATAAGTTGGCGGTATTCTATCAGCATCTACTGCAAAAGATACGTACCATTTATCAGCTTGGCGACTGATAGTAAAAGTTTGCGTGCAGTACGAACACGGGTTCGCTTCTTTGAGACGAAAAGTCCCTAAAGTCGGAATCTTTATCTTTTTGCCAAACAAGATTAAAACCTTGCCATTGCTGTCGTAAACAGTAAACGAATCTCCATTCTTCTTCGATTTCAAGACAGGTTTACCAGATAACCCTTTAGCCCATCTTTGGTAAGCCTGTCCTAAATCCATAAAAGCTCGTTGATAAACCTTGGACGATAGCTCGTTCATCCATTGATTTTCTGGTTGCTTTTTGGTGTAGTTGGTGAATACTTTCTTTATTTCGTTTATCTGTTTAGTGATACTTCCTTTTACTCCAGCAGAGTGCAAACCCTGTGTCAGTGCCAAGCCGTAGTTATAAACAAAACGTGCATAACCAGAATGTTTACGCATCAAAGTTTGCTCTTTATTATTTAGTTTTAGCTCTACTTTGATGGCGTACATTGCAGATTATATTTTTGTTTTATACGATTATTGTACGTATAATTGCACGGCATGTCAATGGCTAAACAAACGGAAAGGTTAGAGATTCGGATTACAGCAGACGAATTAAAAACACTAGAGCTATATTGTCAGCTAGTTGATTTGAATAAAAGTGATGTGTTGCGAGAATACATTCAGTCCTTGAAAAAGAAAATAAAGAAAATGAACAGCAATGTTTAGATATGTTCAGAGCTTTACAGTGATTCAACGTTTAGGACGATCTCCCTGATGTGTTGGTGAATGACAATTATTTGGAATCACGGAAAATCGAAATCTGGAAGCATCGTACCTTCTGTTATGCACCACTGGTACTAGCCATTTTCTAGGTCGTCAGTGACAAAAGTTACGCAAAACAGACATATTGTATGGCACAGTCGTTACCTGTTTTGTGAATGATTGGCACACAATGTTTAATGATTGACACAAAAAAGAGTAGGTGGGGGATGCCCCACCTACTCAGTCAATTTACCGATGAGTTTCAGTTGGAACTCTGCCATCCTCTACGGGCTGTAGCTGTGGATGTTTGTGGCGTCGTCGTGTTAGGCGATCGCGAATTTTTCCAATTACTATATACAGAATTGGCACAACAAACAGACTTAACAAAGTCGAGACAAGCATCCCACCAACAACAGCAGTACCAAGGGATTTTCGACTAGCTGCCCCAGCTCCTTCTGGAAAAACTAATGGTCCAATACCCAGAATAAAAGCAAAGGAAGTCATGAGAATTGGTCGTAAGCGTTCTTGTGAAGCTTGAATGGCTGCTTTGGTAATCGAAAGCCCCTGCTCGCGTAGTTGATTGGCAAACTCTACAATCAAAATTGCGTTCTTACTTGCCAAACCAATCAGCATCACTAAACCGATCTGACAATAAACATCATTGGCTAGACCCCGCAACGACTGTGCCGACAGTGCTCCCAAGATAGCCAGAGGGACTGTGAGCATAATAATCAAAGGGTCAACATAATTTTCATACTGAGCCGCCAGCACTAGGAATACAAACACAAGTCCTAAGGCGAAAATCAGAGGGGCTTGACCGCCGGACTGTTGTTCTTCCGCAGCAACTCCGGACCATTCATAACCAAAGCCTGCTGGTAAAACCTCCTTTGCCACTTGCTGCATCGCTTGAATTGATTGCCCTGAGCTATAACCAGGAGCGGCTGCACCATTGATTTCAATTGAGCGGAACAAGTTATAGTGATTAATTGTTTGCGCCCCGGTATTTGCAGTCACTTTTACCAGATTACTCAAAGGAATCATTTGATTGTTGGCAGAACTTTGACTATTGGTAGAACTTTGATTATTGGTAGAACTTTGAGTGTTGCTAGAACGGACATACAATGAACCAATATCCGCAGGATTTGAGCGAAACTGAGTATCTGCTTGGACATACACTCGGTAGGTTCTTTGGAGATAATTAAAATCGTTGACGTAGCGCGAACCCAAGTAACTCTGTAGGGTATTAAAGATATCTGAGATGTTGACTTGCAGCGCCTTAGCTTTGTTGCGGTCTACTTCAATTAAAAGCTGAGGGGTATTTGCGGAAAAAGTGCTAAATACAGCTTGCAATCCTGGTGTTTGATTGCCCCGTTGGAGTAACTGACCCATAACTTGCAGCATGGTATTTAAGCCACTATTGCCTTTTCTATCTTGTAGCTCAAATTGGAAACCACCAAAACTGCCTAAACCTTGAATTGCTGGCGGATTAACTGGCAAAATTCTTGCTTCTGTAATCGTTGAGAACTTGGCTGCCAAATTTTTGATGATTCCCTGTGCTGATTGGCTAGCCTCATGGCGCTCGTCCCAAGGTTTGAGTGTTGTAAAAATTGCACCACTGTTCGCAGTGCTACCACTAAAACCAAAGCCACCAATAGCGAAAGTCCCTACAACCTCAGGTAGTTTAAGAATTTCTGCTTCTACCTGACTCATGACTTTACTGGTGTAATTGAGCGAAACACCCTCAGGACCTTGAATAATGGTGATGAAATAGCCTTGGTCTTCATCGGGAAGAAAAGCCTGAGGCACGCGGGTGTAAAGCCAGGCGGTTACCCCTAAAGACAAAATAAACAGCAACACTATGATTGCTGTAAAACGAGTTAAGCCGTAGAGAGTTCGCTCATATTTTCTGCGCGTCCAATTAATTAAGTTATTAAACTTTGTAAATACCCAACCCAGCACACCACCCGGTTTTTGCCCTGGACGCAGTAACAAAGCTGAAAGGGAAGGAGTCAGAGTAAGGGCTAGAAAAGTTGAAATTGCAACAGAAAATGCGATTGTTAAAGCGAATTGGCGATAAATTTGCCCTGTAGAGCCTGGAAAGAAAGCAACGGGAACAAAAACTGCCATTAGCACCAAGGAAGTGGCGATGACTGCCCCAAAAAGTTCACTCATTGCTGCAGAGGCTGCTTGCTCTGGTGACATTTCCTCATCTTCCATCAGGCGAGTGATGTCCTCAACTACGATAATCGCATCATCAACAACTAGTCCTGTGGCTAAAGTTAAACCAAACATGGTCAACGTGTTGATTGAAAACCCAAAAACCTTAACAAAGGCAAAGGTGCCAATTAATGTTAGGGGAATGACAATGACGGGAATCAGAGTGGTGCGCCAGTTCTGTAAGAAGAGAAAAATGACTATAACTACAAGGACAATTGACTCAAACAGCGTTTTGAATACTTCGGAAAGGGATGCTTCCACAAATAAAGTCGTATCAAACGCGATCTGGTAATCCAGTCCTGGGGGAAAGTCTTGAGCAAGTCGCGCGATTTCGGTTTTTACTGCCTTAGCAACATCCAAAGCATTACTTCCTGGAGTCGGAAAGATACCGATACCCACACCCTCTTTGGCTCTAAACCGTAGGAATGAGTTATAGTTTTCTGCTCCCAGTTCTGCTCGACCGACATCTTTGAGCTTGATCAGCGTGCCATTTTGATCTGCTTTGAGAATCATGTCCTCAAATTCAGACGGTTCCTTGAGTCTGCTGAGCGCTTGCAAGTCTATTTGATACGTTTGGTCTTTTGGAGCCGGCTGTTGACCAATTTGCCCAGCACCTACCTGTATGTTTTGTTCATTGAGAGCATTAATCACATCTTGAGCGGTGAGGTTGCGACTGGCAAGGCGGTTGGGATCGAGCCACAGACGCATAGCGTAACGGCGTTCACCAAAAATCCGCGCTTCACTCACACCGCTAATTCTTTTGAGAGCATCTACTATGTAAAGGTCAGCGTAGTTGCTTAAAAATACGTTGTTAAACTCATTTTTCTGACTGTATAAACCTATTGCCAACAGGATATTAGAGGACTGTTTACTAACAGTAACCCCAGTTCGCTGTACCGGTTCTGGCAACTGCGGTTCAGCCAGCGATACCCGATTTTGCACATCGACTGCTGCAATATCCTTATTACGGGACGCGTCAAATGTGACCGTAATCGTACTGGCACCATTATTACTGCTACTCGAAGTCATATACTTCAAGCCCTCGACCCCGTTGATTTGCCGCTCTAAGACAGTCGTAACCGTATTTTCTACGACTTCAGCACTAGCACCGACGTAGTTTGCAGAAACGGTAACTTGCACTGGGCTGATTTCTGGATACTGTGCCGTGGGTAGTGTTGGGATGCTAACTGCTCCAACTAGCAAAATAAGAATAGCGCAGACACTGGTAAAGACTGGTCGCTTGATGAAAAAGTCAACAAACATAAGTCATGGGGGAATAGTAAATTGCACAACAGGCAGTAGGGGAGTGGGCAGAAATTCAAGATTTTGAATTTTGAATTTTGAATTTTGAATTTTGAATTTTGAATTTTGAATTTTGAATTGATTTGTCCCCTTGTTTCCATTCCTAAGACTCAGGAATAACGGGAACGCCATCTCTAAGATTGAGCAGCCCTGAGACAATGATTCTGTCTCCTGGTTCTAATCCTTGAAGAACTTGGTAGTTGTTACCTGTAATGTTGCCTAATTTCACCCGTTTTTGCCGAGCTAGTAGTTGAAATGCTGCTTGTTGATTTCCCTGAGGTTTTTCTCCTTGTTGATTTCCTTTAGGTTTTTCTCCTTGAGGAGGTTTTGATGGTGCTGAAACTGTTACATAAACAAAAGTTTCTCCTGCCAAATTAGTCACTGCTGTTGCTGGGATCAAGACCCCTGGGCGCTGACTCCAGATCACTCTTGCGTAAGCAATCTGATCGGTACGTAATTGATTTTGAGAATTGTCATATAGCACTTTAACAAGTAAAGATTGACTATTGTCAGTAGCCTTTGGAGCGACAAAAAATACACGGCTCATTCCTATACTTTTGCCTTGTGCATCCATCACTTCTACTGGTGTTCCTTTACGTAGTTGAGTTCCTCGCTCAACAGGCACGGAAATATTCAATTCTAAAGATTGGTTTTGAGTAATAGTAACTAATTGTGTAGAAGTATTGACAAAATCACCAACTTTTACGGGTATATTTCCAACTGTGCCAGCAAAGGGAGCAGTAATTTTGTAGTACTGAAGTTGGACTTGTTGTTGTCTAATATTAGCTTGTGCTTCCTTTAAAGATTTTTCAGCTTGGCTAATGGTAGCTTGCTGTGCTCTCATCTGGGCTTCGATTTGACCGACAGCAGCACGGGAAGTTGCCAGTTTGTTGGCATACTGATCACTTATCTGTCGAGACACTGCTCCTTGAGACGCCAAACTAGTGTATCTTTCGTAGTCTTGCTGATTCAACTTCAAATCAGCTAGTTTAGATAACCGTTCAGCTTCTAAGGATCTGAGGGTAGCACGAGCATTTTCCACTTGTGACTGAGATACCTCAGCAGCAGCGTTGACACTACCGACAGCTGCTTGTTGCTGTCTAGCATCTACTTGGATAATCGGAGTTCCTGCAATCACTGAATCGCCGTATTTGACAAAGACTTGTGACACTTGACCTTCAATTCTCGGCTGAAGAGTCACTGATCGGCGCGATTCTACGGTAGCAAGGTACCTTTCACTATCCTCAATCATCCCAGCCTGTACTGTAGATATCTTGACTCTTGCTGCTGGCGGTTGAGCGTTAGCAGTTGCGGGTGCTTTGTTTTGAGGAGCCAGCCAACGCCAAAGTGCAAAACCTCCCCCTGCTAGTAGTAGGGCTAACAATAACCAAAGCCACCTTCGCTGTCTGCGGGGTGGCTCTTCTAATTCTGTTTCTTGACGATTATCTTCAAAATGAGTTTGAGGCTCAGGAGATTTCATGACTTACGCTGCACCTAAAAACAAATAATCATACAGTTCAAGCACAGTAAAAGCCTTGATATAAAAATTGCTTAGCTAACTTCAGGCTCTTACGGAAACCACTTAGTAATTTATTTAAATGTACTTCTTTCGTGTAGTTGTTTAATCTATCCAAAGGACAATGCTATAAATAAGCTTACACATAAGTTTTCCATATTGTCTTTTCAGTTCTTGCGAAAAATGTTTTAATCTTGCTATGACTGACCAAAATAATTCTAAGTCCCAAAGAGCCACGCTCGTTGCAGAAATTCACCCTCCTGCATGCAAACTGCCTTGCCTTGTTGACATATCTCCTTTTAAGACACTGAGTGTTCTCTTTGAAACTAAGTACTTTTCAGTCATGATTTACGCTGACACTGCCTTTCAAGCTGTGTGATCTATACAAATATACGTAAGATCAAACGTTCTGCAATTACAATAGTACCCTTTAGTTACCCGATTGACCGGACTGAGGGAATCGCTCACAAATTGCGGTCGAATTTATCTTCTGTGCAAACACTTGTCCTGGATTTCTCCCTGATGATCGACGTGGCAAAATTTGTCAAATCTCTTTTCAGGAATATCAAAGGAATGTGCTGTAGAGGTAGACAGACAATGCATTTTTCAAGGTGAAAAATTAATGGCAATTACAGGAACTCCTGCACCAGAACGTCAGACTACACAAGGATATCGCATTCCTGATTATTCAAAAAATAATTATAAAGAATTGATGAATATCTTGTATGGTTTTGGATATGTAGACCCAGAAGACCCAAGCAATGATGTTGAGAAAAAAGCTCTGATAGCTTTTCAAAAATATATGAAAATTACAGCCGATGGGGTGTATGGTCCAAAAACCCAAGAAAAACTTGCTGAAGCGATGAGAATTCTGCACGGAAACTTAAATACAGTTCTCAAGACAAACTTTTCCTTTAATGAACCATTTTATGGACCAAAAACGACTGATGCAGTTAAACAGTTTCAGCATAAGTACAACGTAGGAGCACCTGCTGGAGAAGCTAATTTAGTAACTCGTCAAAAACTTGCTGAACAAGTAAGGGTAGTGGTGCATAGTAATGATTTAAGTTCGTAGACTAGCGTCTTACGTCGCTTCCCAAAAATCCGTGTAACAAACCGGAGCAGCGGATCTGGAGACTCCGCAGCGCATTGACGATAGAAATGTTGACCGACTTAGTCCGCAGTCACAGTTTTAGACAATAAACGAGTACAAAACAATGCAAGGTAAAAAAAGACATTTCCAAGCTATGAGCTTATCTGTATCTCTCTTTGCAGCCTCTACTATTGGCTTGCTGGTCAGCCACACTGCAGTACAAGCCCAGAAGCCAGTTCCAAAACCCACAGTTGCCACAGTAAAAAGCATGTCAAATGGTGACCTCATGTGTTACGTCAACTTAGTAGATGAAAAAGGAAAACAGTATAACAGTGTCGGTGCATCACCTGAGATTTGTGCAAAGGAAAAACGTTTTTTAAACAAGAAAGTGCAGCTATCTTATGGTAAAGCTTCAGTCAATGATTGCCAAAGTGCTGAGCCTTGCGGTAAATCCCGAATAGAAACTCTAATTACGAAGATGCAAATCATTCGGTAATTGTATAAGCAAATTGATAATTATTAAAAATCACAATCAAGTCACACACGATCAACCTTATGAGGAAAATCAACGATTAGAAGTGAGTTGCTATAGCTATTAACTTTTTGCTCTTTTTCTACCACAATCTTCTAGTAATCTAGTAATGAGTGCTGTCCAGCCGGTTTGATGGCAAGCTCCCAAACCATTACCCGTATCACCACAAAAATACTCGTGAAAGAGCATGAGATTGCGCCAGTGAGGATCAGAAGCAAAGTATTGATTTTTACCTTGCCAAGGGCAATATCCCTGCTCATTAGGAAGGAATATCCGGGTAAGGCGCTCTTGTATTTCGTGCGCTACTTGTGATAGGTTCATCATCTGTCCGGAACCTCTAGGACATTCTACCAGGAAGCTATCACCCCAGAAGTGGTAGTAACGTTCTAGGGCTTCTACTAGTAGGTAATTGAGGGGAAACCAGATTGGTCCGCGCCAGTTGGAGTTACCACCAAAAAAGCCACTGTTAGATTCACCTGAGACGTACTCGACACGATACTCTTGATCATCAACAGGAAATACATAAGGGTTTTCTAAGTGAAAACGTGATAGTGAACGGATACCGTAGGGGGAGAGAAATTCGTTCTCGTCAAGCAAATATTGCAGTACCCGTTGTAGGCGTTCTTGTGTGGGAATTGCCAGCAAAAGATGATTTGTCGCTTTCGCTTTCTTCATGCAAGAGATATGTTCAGTCACATCTTTGCGGTTTGCCAAAAACCACTTCATCCGTTTCAAAAACCCCGGCAAATGCTCTATGAGTTGAAAATTCAAAACCTCTGCAGCAAATAATACAACGATTCCGACGAGCGATCGCACTTTTAAGGGAGTAGACTTACCGTCCACCGTCAGCCAATCATAATAAAAGCCGTCTTCTTCATCCCACAGTCCAGTTCCCCCAATTTTATTCATAGCATCGGAAATAGCAATGAAATGCTCAAAGAATTTTGATGCTATGTCTTCGTAGGCGGGATCGCCATCGGCAAGTTCCAATGCCATAGCCAGCATAGTCACACAGTAAAATGCCATCCAAGCAGTACCGTCTGCTTGCTGGAGATGTCCACCAGTGGGTAGGGGTTGGGAACGATCAAACACACCAATGTTATCCATACCCAAAAAGCCGCCAGCAAAGATGTTTTTCCCTGTAACGTCTTTGCGATTCACCCACCAAGTAAAATCGAGCAAAAGTTTTTGGAAAACACGAGCAAGGAAAACACGATCCCTGTGTCCTTTCTCGGCAGTCATTTTATAAACGCGCCAACAAGCCCAAGGAATAACAGGCGGATTCGTACTAGAGAAGTCAAACTCGAAAGCTGGGATTTGTCCATTTGGGTGCATGTACCACTCGCGAAGGAACAGAATCAGCTGCTGCTTGGCAAAGTCTGGATCAATTTTGGCAAAAGCAATAAGGTGAAATCCCAAATCCCAAGTAGCATACCAGGGATACTCCCATTTGTCGGGCATGGAAATAATATCACGGTTGTACAGATGAATCCAGTCAGAATTGGGAACGTCTCCATCTCTTTCTAGTGGCGGTTGTGCAGGATCGCCTTCTAGCCAGTCTTTCACCCCATAATGATAAAACTGCTTTGACCACAGCAAACCAGCATATGCTTGTCGCACGACTTGCTGCTCATGTTCGCAAAGTTCTGCGCAAATATGCTTTTCGTAAAATTCTTGAGTTTCGCGGATGCGTTGCTGAAATATCTGCTCAAAATTCTGGTCGAAGGGTTGTTCTGGGGCTTCTTGTTCAGCAAATAACCGCAACCGCACAGTCACCTCTTCCCCTGCTGGTACTTCCAAGCAGTAGTGAGGTGCTGCTTTTGTGCCTACCATTTCCGGATTGACAGCATCCTTACGTCCATTGACAATGTAATCGTGAAATGCATCTTTCACGTAATGACTAGGATTTTCTGCACCAAACAACTTTGCTGCGTTTGTTTCATTTTCAGTAAACAGAAAAGTTGGCGCATCAATATTTGGCAGAGGTTCAACGACAAACCGGAATTTACCGAGTGTTTCTTGGGAAAGCAAAAGCTCACCATCTTTTTTATATTCAATGCACGGTTTAGACCAATAGCTTTCGCCTGTACGACCCCAAGACCAAGTATTTTTGAACCAAATTGTCGGCAAAAGGTGTAGTGTTGCAGTTTGTGAACTGCGATTGGCAACAGTAATTTTAATTAAAATGTCATTGGGAGCGGCTTTGGAATACTCAGCAAAAATATCAAAGTAGCGGTTTTCCTCAAAAATCCCAGTATCAATAAGTTCAAACTCGCCTAAATCCTTGCTACGATTGCGGTTTTCTTCAACTAAGCGCGTGTAGGGAAATTCACTTTGAGGATACTTGTAGAGCGCTTTCATATAGGAATGGGTTGGTGTTGAGTCGAGGTAGAAGTAAGATTCTTTTACATCCTCACCGTGATTTCCTTCAGTATTACTCAACCCAAATAGGCGTTCTTTTAAAATAGGATCAACGCCATTCCAAAGGGCGAGGGCAAAACACAAACGTCCTTGGCGATCGCACATCCCCAAAAGTCCATCCTCACCCCACCGGTAAGCGCGACTGCGTGCTTGCTCATGGGTGAAATAATCCCAGGATGAACCGTCTTTTGAATAATCCTCGCGTACAGTTCCCCATTGCCTTTCTGCAAGATACGGTCCCCAACGCTTCCAGTTTTTCTCTCTTTGCACTTCTTCTGTTAGGCGCTGGGACTCGGTATCAAGACTATCGTTCTGGTGCATCAATTCAATTCCTTTCTCACGCAAAAAGTCTCACAAACGCGCCGCTTACGCGTCATTCGACCTGATTGTTGCTCCGCCTTTTTTGTACAATTTGTTGCAACCCCTCGCTGTAGCTATTATAACGAGGATTCCATACTCGCGGCTGCCGGTTCGAGTCATTCTTGACCACGCTAGAGAGTTTAAGCTATTGCACTTAAGGCAATTTTCCCCTCTAACTTGCCCATACTATTTTTTGTTATTTTTCAGTGGGTTAGGATTTACGCAGCTGCAAAACAAACGTGCCTGGGTAAGTGATCATAGGTAATAGGTGACTAGCCTGTGTTTCCATCACCAATTACCAATTAGCATTTACCGTCTGGCTGCAACTATACGCATTTGCATGATTTTGATAGTTTTAATCACCATTCATACTAAACATTATTGCGGCTTAAGATGCTCACGAGGGGCAATACCGGGATTAACGATTTCTGCCACCTCTTCTTCAGACATACTATTGAGTTCAGTTTGCAATTCTTCGGCAGTGAAGTTATAACCCTTGTCTTGAGCAATTTTGACAAAACCGTGATTATCCATTGCGGCTTTGAGTTGTTTTTTTAATGCTTCGTCTTTTTTGGCAGCTGCTAAAAAATCAGTTACTTGAGACATAACTGTCAATCTCCTTAAAATTCAGTTTCTTGAGTTTGGGATGTTCAACCGGAGGGTTTGAGGCAGTGAGATCGTCCCAGTGCCGCGATCATTTTTTCGCTAAAGTAGGTAGGATTTGAACTACTTGATTTTTTCTTGCCTTGCGGTTCGTGTTCAGTTAAGCAATTGTATGTTGTGTTTTCTTACCGAGATATACATAACTCAACTTGCGATCTGTACCGCCTGTAACGCCGCCGTTCCAATTTCAGCCGGATTTGTCTTCGGTTTATCGTAATCCTTACTGAAGTTATTGTTAACGGTTCTTGGCATCACGGCAACGACTACAGTCCCCTGCGCCGGAACCTTTGAGCATTTATCCCACGACTCATTCATAGATTAGCGGCTTTTGAAGCCGCATAGCTTCCCCTCACAGGCAGATTCACAAGCGCTACTCAAGACAATTGTTAATGTTGTTCTTGCCTGCTATCTTATGCTGCACCGCCGTTAACACGAATATTTTGCCCAGTTATCCACCGCGCTTCATCGCTAGCAAGAAACGCCACCACATCGGCAATATCTTGCACTTGTCCGAGTCGTCCTAAAGCTGCCATTTGAGAGAAACGGTTTATTTGTTCTTCTGTTTTGCCTTCTCTGAACAGTTCTGTATCAGTTGGGCCAGGAGAGATAATATTAACTGTAATACCTCGTCCTCCCAACTCTTTTGCCACAACTCTTGTGATTTGTTCAACAGCACCTTTGGTTCCCACATACGCACTATAAGTGGGTAGCATCATAGCAGTTGTTGATGAAGAAAAATTGATAATGCGTCCACCATCTGCCATCTGGTGTGCAGCTTGTTGACAAGCAAAATAAGTGCCCTTGACATTAATGGCAAAAATCTTGTCGAAGTCTTCTTCTGTTACATCAACAAGTAGCTTATACAAGGCAATACCAGCGTTGTTGACTAAAATATCGATTTTGCCAAAATGTTCAATTGTCTGCTCAAAAAGTCGCTGGATATCAGTCACTTTGCTCACATCGGCTTTAAGTGCAATTGCTTTTACTCCAAGATTTTCAATTTCTGCAACAACTTCCTGTGCTTTGTTTGCATTTCCTGCATAATTAACCACAACTGATGCACCGTTACCAGCTAATTTTAGGGCGATCGCACGTCCAATTCCTCGTGATGATCCTGTAACGATTGCAACTTTTTCTGAAACAGGTGCCATAAATTCTTTCCTTTACTTAACTTTTACTAAACATTAATCTTGCTCCTAGGTTAAACCTAGGAGCAAGATTGGGAGCTTATATATCCCTAGAGAATTATAGAGGATGAGCTACTACTGATGAAGAATTTTTATTTCTTCAGGTATGTCTTACGCCAAATCGAAAAGCAAGATTTCTGCACCAATGTTGGTACTAATTTCGAGTTGTTCTTCGCCACTCATTTGCACGCCATCACCTGCTCTGAGTTCTTCTCCATTTAAGGTGACGATACCTTGAGCTATTTGCAACCAGGCATAACGATTGGGTTTCAGGTGATAGTTGATAACGTCACCAGGTTCCAAAATAGATGTGTATAGGTCAACATCTTGATTGATGATGATAGCACCATCACGTCCATCTTTAGCACCAATTAAACGTAGTTTTCCACGTTTTTCTTCAATGGGAAACGTTTTTTGATCATACCTGGGTTGCAGTCCTTGTTGATCAGGAAGAATCCAAATTTGCAGAAGGTGGAGTGGCTCAGTTTCAGAAGGATTGTATTCGCTGTGCATAATACCAGTACCAGCGCTCATGATTTGCGCATCACCTGGAAGTATGACTGAACCATTTCCTAAGCTGTCTTTATGTTCTACTGCTCCTTCTAGAACATAGGTGAGGATTTCCATATCGCGGTGTCCATGAGTTGGGAAACCAGTACCGGGAACAACGCGGTCATCGTTAATAACTCGTAGAGAACGAAATCCCATACGATTTGGATCGTAAAAATTACCAAAGGAAAATGTGTGGTGACTGTCGAGCCAACCTATTTTGGTTTGACCGCGTGCATTTCTATCATGAATGAGGTGAGTTTTGGTGTTGGGAGCCATAAGTTTTATCTCCATTTTGATAGTTTATTGCAGTAAAAACATTAACCATCTTTGTTGGCTACCAGTTAAAAATCATGGTTCCAATAGCCAGCAAGAACAAAGTGTCTTTTAGTGGTAAGAATGATTTTTATTGAAAGTTACTTTGTTGCATCTAGTTTTCAACTATTTCAATCTTAAAATATGTACATATAAAATGAAAAGTACGCACTTAAAAGTGCCGTACTTACCAAAAAGATACTGCTAAATTATTTTTTCACTCAACTATAGGAATCCGATTTGGTTTATGAACGAACTGGTTGAGGTAGGGAACGCTTAACAGAGAATAGGGAACATAAACTGTACCTAGCTTCGTAAAAATCTACAGAGGAATCCTATACGAATTGTCTTGGGAACATTGCACTAATTTAGATGAATTAAGGCGGAACCTAAAACAGGTTCTTGATTCTATATCTCCTGAAGCAATCGCATCGATTTGCGGATGGGATTACATCATTTCTGCTTTATTAAGTGCAACTTCATAGAGAATTGGTATTAACTTGGGTTTTGAGATCCAAACTCGCTGCTAAAGTTTGGTTGAGAATTCCAACAATTTGCTTGCGCGCCTCAGCAGGAATGTCAATGCGGGTTGGATATAGACGTGTTGATAGCTTTTTGTCGCTCATGGTTTGTGCAGCTCGTGGATCACTTTCAAGAACCCTGTACAGAAGGTGATTGCTTAGAATTACTTTGACTTTTAATAACCTTGCCAGGACTAATCCAAGAAATACCTTGCTGAAAATCAGTACCAATCATAACTGCTTCAACCACGGGCTGAAAAACTTTTGTTTGGGCTACCCACTCGACAAGAAAGTTAGCCCCAACACCTCCACTAGTGTCAGTTCTATCTACAACAAAATCCGTAGAAGCTAGGGCGTCAAGTTGAATTGGGCGCTCTAAATACTGTTTAAGTTGTTTGCCATTCGAGTCATAGTAGCGCACAGAAGTAATGATGATCGGCTTGGTCAAATCAGTATTACGAATACTCAGAGTCGCTGCTAAATCAAAAATTCTTTTTTTATCACCATGATAGATGTGGGAGTAGATAGGAACATAAATAGTTTCACCCATCACTGCCTTGAAATTTTTATCTAAGGTTACCACCTTTTGAGATTGATTTGCCTGACTCATATCAGGTTCTGACTGCGATGGATTCTGTGGTGATGTGCAGGATGTCAGTAAAATAAGAGCGATCGCTAAATAAAAAACTGGGTATAGCTTCATTAGAAAAAATCATTTACAACCTTCAATAAAATCAATGACTTGATGTAACGACCCTGGTTTAGTCACAATCAGCACAGTTGAATCAGGTTCGAGTACTGTACTGCCGTTAGGAATCATCAAATCTTCGTGGGGATGGGGTTGATAGCCAATAATTAGAGAACCATTAGGAAACCGGGAATCTTGAGCAACTTCGGCAACTGTACGACCAGCAACATAGCAATTATTTGGAATCAAAAGTTTGAGCACCTCAATCTGCCCCTGCTCAAAATGCATGATTGATTCAACTTGCGGATACTCAATGGCATTTACCATTGTTGAAACCGCCAAGTCAATGGTACTGATGATATGATTAGCTCCTGCCAATCGAAAAGGTTCTGCAAAATCGGAATGGCGCATCCGAGTTAGAATGTGGGGAACACGGTAATGCTTGGCGAGAGTTACCATCGCCAAATTCAAGGCATCATTTCGTAAGACAGCTGCCAAAGTGTCGGCTTTACGAATTCCAGCTTCTAACAGCACTTCTGTACTGACAGCACTGCCTTCAAAAGCCATTGCCCCTACTTGTTCGCGCGCATAGCGACAAGCATTAGGATCAAAGTCAATCACAGCTACGGTATGCCCTAGTTCTACCAATTTATGTGCCAAAGTCAACCCTACCAAACCTGCTCCACCAATTAGCACGTACATAACTGCTTCTTGATACTTTTGCCTTCTACTTTACTTTACAAGCTACTGTGCAGGTGAAAGAGTTTGGTATGGTTAACACTGAAAAGAACCAAATTTCGTGATGCATATGATAGTTAATTTGTACAGCGCTTAATTTCTACAAGCAACATTCACTAATTCTGGTTTCTAAAGTCTTCTTAGACAACCAATCTGAGAAGATAATGAATGTGGTTTTGCTGCTTGCAAGGAAAGCGTCAACACCCCTGCCTAAAGGCTAGGGGCTTCTAGCCTCCAGTCTTAGGATTAGTTGACCCGACTCAGTACCTTGTGTACTACGTTATTGGGCAAGTGTTTAAGTTCCTACCTACGGATACGTTCGCGCAGCGTGCCGTTAAGCAAGCCAGTCTGTAGCTCTAGAAATCAAAGATTAAACAGGTTTAGAGGGTTAAGCCAGTGTTCTTGATAAACTGAGGCACTCCGGCCTTGGGGGTTCCCCCCGTTGTTCGCCTTTGGCGTCTCCCTTTGGGAGAAGGAAGTGCCAACCCGTAAGGGTACCGACCAATAACATTGTTTAGGCTAACTTTACTCCCGCAAGGCTTGCCTTGAGCGTAGTCGAAAGGGAAGGCTCTACGGAGCAAAACCGTTATGCGTAGAGGTGAGTCCAGTACTGTTCAAAGCAGCGTGGCACTTTGTGCCATAGTCCTGGTTTCCCTCACGCTTGTTCTGGCGAACCCGAAAGGGCGAACGAATTGAAATGGTAACTGCCCCATTGAAAGTACATCGCAAAAGTACACCGATTCAAGTAACCCCAAGGCGGTAATGGTTCCATAGATATTTAAACGGCTAATAAATTAGCCGCGTCATGTTTCCTCCGTCGTCTAAAGACGCACGGTTTCCACACTTTTGCGAGATCATCATGAAATAGCAACGCGCCAAAGCGCTTTGCGTACTTCTCTTGAATTATCATGGAAACAAAAACGGCCAAACTCCTTGATGGTAAAGCTTTAGCTAACAAAATTCAGCAAGAACTTTGTGCTGCGATTACACAATTGCAACCCAAAATAGGACGCCCGCCAGGTTTAGCAGTGCTGATGGTGGGTGATAACCCAGCCTCAGCAGCTTACGTACGGGGCAAAGAACGAGCTTGCCAGAAAGTGGGTATTGACTCTTTTGGCAAGCATTTTCCCACACAAACGACTCAAGCAGAACTAGAACAAGTGATTGCAGAACTCAATCATGATCAAAGAGTCGATGGTATTCTCGTGCAATTACCTTTACCCAACCACTTGGATGCTGTAACGCTTTTGCATCAAATCGCGCCAGACAAAGATGCTGATGGACTGCACCCAATTAACTTAGGGCGACTGGTGCGAGGAGAACCTGGTTTACGTAGCTGCACTCCAGCGGGAGTTATGCGGCTGTTGCAGGAATATGGTATTCCTTTGAGCGGAAAGCATGCGGTAGTGGTAGGACGCAGTATTTTGGTAGGCAAACCACTGGCTTTGATGCTGCTAGAGGCTGATGCGACTGTGACTGTGGCTCATTCGCGATCGCACTCTTTGCAGTCCATCACCACAAATGCTGATATTCTAATTGCAGCAGCAGGTCGTCCAGGACTCATTACTGCTGAGATGGTGAAACCGGGTGCTGTTGTGGTAGATGTAGGCATAAATCGTGTGACACACTCAAGCGGTGAAAGTCGTCTGGTTGGTGATGTCCACTTTGAGTCAATTGCTGGTGTTGCGGAATTTATCACACCAGTTCCCGGTGGTGTTGGTCCGATGACTGTAGCTATGTTGCTACAAAATACGGTGAATAGCTATAGTCAACGCTCCCATAGTTAGGAATATGTCATTTGTCATTTGTTAAAAACGTAACAAATGACGAATAACGAATGATGGATGACTCTTTCCCGTAAAATTGTTACGTATATAACACAACACTAAGGAATTTAAGAATGGTAACAGCTGATAACATTCAAAAAACTCCACAGCAAGCCAAATTTGACTTACGAGCTTATCTCAAAGAGCGACAAAACCTTTGTGAAGCTGCTTTGGATAAATCTATTTCCATCCGTTATCCAGAAAAGATTTACGAAGCAATGCGCTACTCGCTCATGGCTGGAGGTAAACGTTTGCGCCCTATTCTTTGCCTTGCGGCCTGTGAGATGATGGGTGGTACCATTGATATGGCAATGGCTACCGCTTGTGCTGTGGAGATGATCCACACAATGTCGCTCATTCACGACGACTTGCCAGCAATGGATAATGATGATTACCGTCGCGGTAAGTTGACAAATCACAAAGTTTATGGTGATGACATTGCGATTTTAGCTGGGGACGGGTTGTTAGCCTACGCATTTGAGTATGTAGTCACTCAGACTCATAATGTACCACTAGAGCGAGTTGTACAGGTTATTGCTCGTTTGGGTCATGCGACGGGAGCTACAGGCTTGGTTGGTGGTCAAGTGCTTGATTTAGAGTCAGAAGGAAAGACAGATATCTCGGTAGAAACGTTGAATTTCATTCATCGGCACAAAACAGGTGCTCTTTTAGAAGCTTGTGTTGTCTGTGGTGGGATAATAGCAGGAGCATCATCAACAGAAGTGCAGCGGCTGTCTCACTATTCCGAAAATATTGGGCTTGCTTTTCAAATTATTGATGACATTCTAGATATCACTCAAACCGACGAGCAATTGGGCAAAACTGCTGGTAAAGACCTACAGGCTCAAAAAGTGACGTATCCTAGTCTTTGGGGACTCGAAGAATCAAAACAAAAAGCTCAGCAGCTTGTAGAGGAAGCTTGTGCAGAATTAGAATCTTTTGGAGATAAAGCTTTGCCATTAAAGGAATTAGCACACTTTATCACGAGTCGTAAAAATTAAATAAATCATGAATGATGAATGATATAAGCAGGGCATTATATAATATGTCATTCAGAATTCATATCTCTGTTCATAATTCATCATTCACAACTCATAACTTTTCATCTGATCAAAATAGCATGCAGGATATAGGCGACATATTAGAAAACCGAGTGTTGTGGGTTGCTTTAGGAGCTTGTTTGATGGCTCAAGCATTAAAGCTTGTCATCGAACTACTCAAGAATCGTAAGCTAAATGTTAGAGTTTTAGTCACAACTGGAGGAATGCCTAGTGCACATTCTGCACTAGTAACAGCTCTTGCAACTGGAGTCGGGCAAACTCTTGGTTGGGGTTCTGCGGAATTTGCACTGGCAATGGTTTTTGCGATTATCGTCATGTATGACGCCGCAGGAGTTCGTCAAGCTGCTGGAAAGCAAGCCCGTATCCTTAATCAGATGATTGATGAATTGTTTCACGAACACCCAGAGTTTGATGGCGATCGCCTCAAAGAATTACTGGGACATACACCTGTCCAGGTGATTGTTGGTTCGGCGTTGGGTATAACTATCTCGTGGTTGGCTAAATCAACCGGCGTGTTGGTTGTCAGTCCATAATCAACCAAAAAACCTGACTGTATTTTGCTCCAAGCTACTGCAAACGCACAGATGAGCGCAGTAGCATAACTTTGCGACTATCTACAACTACGGCAAAAAAACCTCGTTCGCTCAACTTTTGCAGTGTGCTGTATGCTTCTTTTTGATTCGTCGTGTAAACCGCCAGCAAATAAGGACGTTCTCCGTAGGAAACAAAACCTACGTCTCCCTTAACGACTTCCCGTACTTTGTTCGCCATTTCAGGACGGTTATAGTAATCTACTAATACAGCCAAACCCTCTCCCAAACGTTCGGGTTTATAGCTGCTTACTGTCTGAGTAGGTGGTTTTTGTGTCGCTGTGGGCGGTTTTTGTGTGACTGTAGGCGGTTTCTGTGCTACGGTAGAGGGTTTCTGTGCCACTTCTGATGACGGTCGAGTAGAGACAAAAGCAGATAACCCGACTATATTCTTGATATACCTCGCCCAACTATTAGCATCATCTATCTTGTTAAACCCACCAATTCGTGTGACTGTATTTTTGATATATCTACAAGTGCTTATCTTAGTGTTAGACGGTAAAGCTTGACGTAACTGCTTCTGATTCTCTGTCGTCGGACTACTGACTAACAAAAGATACTCACCTGAATTGGGAGGTTGACAGACAGGAATATTTTGTTGTTGAGCAGAAGCAGAATTTATGCTAGCACTTAACCCGACAATAGCTAGCAATAAACTACTCACTAAAGTATTTGATATCTGAAATTTCTGAACAACACTCTTATACATAAACTTTTCTTAATTGTTTGATAAAAATTAATGTATTTATAGGAATCCGATTTGGTTTACGAAGTTACTAGTTGAGGTAGGGAACGCTTAACGCTTAACTGAGAAGATAAACTTTACTGAGTTCCGTTCAAAAATCAAATAGGAATCCTATAGTAGCTATTAGTCAGTAGTTTATAGTCCAATAACTAATGACCCTTCGGGTTCGCCAGATGCCTGGCTGTCGGGAAAACGCCACATGCTATCTCCCAAGGGGAGACGCAATCATGCGAACAAGCCGGGAAAGCCGGACGCCAGACGCCTACGGAGGAGCCAGTACTGTTCGCGCAGCGTGGCACTTTGTGCCATAGGAGGGTCTCCCTCCGTAGGTATCTGGCGTTGGAGAGCCGTCATTCGCGCTGGCTCTCCAACGCAGTGGCTCCCCTCCATCACAATGATTATCATTATTGATGATTGGATATTTTTTGGAAGTCCCCTAAGTCTTGATTTTCTTTTGCACAGAAGTATTTAACAGGGCTTAAATTACTCGCTGATGCTTCCAGACTCTGACAAATTTTAAATCTGGTGACATTTATGACGCCTACTCTCGGTTCACAATCACGACGACTTCCGTACCTTGAGTGGGTTGAGTGTTGATAATTAATTCACCTCCAATGCGTTCAGTCCGTTCACTCATCCCTAACAAACCAAAACCTCTAAACGATATATTGTCAATCTCAAACCCCTGTCCATCGTCTTTAACTCGCAAAAGACACTGCTTGTGTTCATACACCAACTCAATACAGATTTCATGGGCTTGAGCATATTTAATAGCATTTGTCAATGCTTCTTGTCCAATCCGCAGTAAGTTGTTCTCAACATTTGGTGATAGAGGATATGCCGTGCCAATCACCTCACAATGGAGGTGGATATCCGTGGAAGATTTCATTTGACTCGTAAGACGGTTGAGAGCATTATACAAGTTCCCTTCTTCTAGCAGTTGAGGACGGAGTGCAGCAACAGATCGTCGGGCTTCAGCCAGACCAGTGCGAGCCAACTCATCTACAGTTTCCATGTGTACCTGTACAGCATCTGGATTTTTCCCAATCAGCTCACTTGCTGCTCCAACATGAAGCAGAATACCAGTAAAAGCTTGCGCTAGGGTATCGTGAATTTCCCGTGCCATACGGTTGCGTTCTTCAAGAATAGATGATTGCTCAGCCAATTTACGTTCGCGTAGCGCGGCGTCAAGCCGTTCAGTAATATCTTGTCCAATACCAACAAACAGGCGATCACAAAACTGAACATTTGCCCAAGAGGTGTTTACAAAGTTATCGTCTTTTGTTCTAATTTTTACGTCTAACCATGTCCCAGTAGCCGCTAACATATGGTCTAAAACTTGCTGACGCTGCTCCTTATCAAAGCAGGATTCAGCAATCAAGTCAATATTATTCAAATCTGTGGTTGACCACCCTAATATCTGTCCTAGCTGACGATTAACGAACTCTACTCGCCCCTGTCTATCATGAAGCGTAATCATCACAGGGATATTGTCAACGATTGTTTGTAAGAGTTGTTTCTGCTGACTAAGCGTTTCTTGTGCCTGTTTTCGTTCAACGATTTCCTGTTTTAATCTCAGGGTACGCTCTTCCACTTTTTGTTCTAGGGTTCGTGCATACTCCTTGAGATTCTCCCACATCAGGTAGCCATTGCTCGTAATGGCAGATCCTACAAGAGCAAGGAGGGGTAGAATGATAACAAGCCACCAACCTGCTAGAAACAGCACATATGCACTGATTAAAAGAGCAATGCCAAAGAAAATAACTCCAGATGCTGTCCGTTGAGGAGAAACAGATGTCCAACCTATGACAGATCCTATTATTGACCAAAGAATGATCCACAGCCACTCCAAGGGTTCTGACCAAACATGCAGTAGAGGGCGTCCATATTCGGCAGCACTTAGCAATTGACTCGTTAACAAAGCGTGAACTTGAACACCAGCAGGTGCTGCAATTGAGTTAGTGGTGTAAGATGTGAAAAAGCGGTCTTCAACGCTCTCTGCGATTAACCCAATGATGACAATGCGATCGCGCACAAAATGCCGTGGCATTCGTCCCTTTAACACATCCGTGATCGAAATTGTGCGGAAGCCATTCCTAAACCTGGGGAAGTTTGATAATATTTGGTATCCTCCATTGTCAACACCAATATAACCTCCGTCATTTGGTTGCAAGGAAGTGAATACTGCTCGACCCAACCGAAACTGATTCTGATTAGAGTTAACGGGTTGGCGGGTGATGCCTTCACCCTCAAGATATGCAAACGCTAATTTTGTTCCAAGCGTTAATATGGATTGATTATCTTGAGTTCTCAAATACAGCAAACTGCGGCGAATCCTTCCATCAGCATCTAACAAGAGATCACTTGCACTAACTTGACCACGCTGTTTTAAGATGGGCGATGGTTGAATAACTTCACCTTGAGCCGTTTTAATCACTTTCTCAATTCCAATTAGATTGGGTGTAGACTTGAAAACGTTAACTAACTCTTGATGACCAGGCTCTACAGGTAAATCTCGAAATATATCAAGACCAATGACTCTGGGCTGCTGTTGTTTGAGCAATGAGATTAAGCGACTTAGCACTGCATCAGACATAGGCCATTGTCTTAGCTGCTTAATATCCGATTCATCAACCGTAACCAGGACAATCCGAGGATCGGGAGGTTCAAAGGGGCGTAGACGAAACATCTGGTCAAGCGCTACTAACTCCATGAACTGTAATGCACCTGTTAAGCCCAAAATCAGCAATCCTCCAGTAATGCTGGGAACAGTTATCAGCACCCCGCGCCATCGCCAAATTTGCCGTTTCAGCTTTGCCCACATAAGATGAATGCGATCGCCTTGGCGAGTTTTCTCTGGTGTTTAAGTTAATTATCCTTGTTTTACTTATTATCTTTTAATTTATTGTCTTTTAACTTGTCATCAATCATGACATCGACTCCAGCAGATTGCAGAAATTCGCGCCAGGCTGCGCTGATACTTGAGTCATTGGGTTGGCTGCGCCGTAGCTCCAATAGGATGGGGAGAGCGTCGTACCAAATGTCATCTTTCTGGTATAATAAAAAGCGTTGTTTGAGAGGTGCTTGCTCAATTTGGCGCAAGCGAGTTGGCTCGAGTTCGGTTCGTTGAACGGTGCCTGTGACAAATTGATCTTTAATGCGATCGCTCGGGTTGCAAATGACTGCAAATGACCACGTGTATCGCTTCTTAATCTCTAGAGGTGGTGCGTTAGATGGTAAGCTGATCGTGACAATGTCAGGAGTCTTAGTCAAGGTAACCGTTGTCCGATATACACCGCTACCATTTTGATTACGTAAACTGAATTCTGCTGTTTTAGCGCTGGTTTTTGGTACGTATACGAGAAATATTGGACGCTCTGCTAGAGTTAAGCCTGGTTTGGTTGTTGGGCCCAGAGCAGTCAGCGATGAACCTGTTGTTACCGCTTCAGTATCCTGAGGACAAGTAGTTCGGTCACGCCGTCCTCCTGGTGCTGAACTATCAGGATTCTTCGGTGGAGGAGGTGGAGGAGGATTGCTTGGCTTGGGCTTTGCATTCTTGACCTTTGATATTTGCGGCTGTTCATGTGCATCCAGTTCTGCTGCCAGAACATTGGGTGCGATAGGCATTGCCGACGAGGGAGCGATTGCCAATTCTACAGCCAGGGCAACTCCAAGGGAAGCGGCACACAATAAGGGTTTTATGTAATACATAGCGTTTATTACAGCCAATTTCCTAGGAGAACAAACGGTGCCCAATAATAAGGAGAATTGTAATTATCTTGGTGCAACAAAGCAACTTGAGCACGACGCAGAGCTTCGGCTTTTGTAACACCAGGCTTACTTAACTCTCGATAGAATGAAATCATCAGCGATGCTGTGGAGCCATCGCTTACCGACCACAAGGAGGCGATAGTACTTCGTGCTCCTGATTGCACAGCAAAACCAGCCATTCCTAATCCAGCCCGCTGATCACCAGCTGCCGTTTGACAGGCGCTGAGTACTAGCAATTCGATTGGGCTGAGTTTTCCCTCTCTAGAACGCAGCAGTTGATCCAATTGTTTAACGTTAATACGTCCATCCCAGGTCAAGATAAACGTATCGTCAGCATTAGAACTAAACTGACCATGCGTTGCCAGGTGAACGATTGACACAGGAGTCGAATTAACCCGATTTTGGAAGATCCGATTGGTAAATGATTGATCGAGAAGCACCTGAGCGGGAATTTTTGCTTCAATTTGGTTAATTTCAACCGCAACATTCGGTAAAGCTGGAAAACTCTGACGAGCTTGACTTATCCCTGCCAATAGTCCTTTGAGCCGTTGGCTTTCTAGAGATTGGGGTTCAAGCAGTTGTAAACCGGGGGTTAGCACAATGCTATACTTCTCAATGAGATACTGCTGACCATCGTGGAGCGTTGCCATAGGCAGATTGCGAAGTAAGCCATCTGGGATAAACACAAGCGTTTTTACGCCACTTGCTTCTAACTGAGACTTTTGAGGACGCAGCACCAGATTATAAACTTCTTGGGCAACAGGCAACCAATCTTCTACAAAAGCTGTGGGTCTCAAAGATTGGCGCATTTGGTTTAAAATTTGCTCGACTTTTGTTTGAGCCAAAGGTATCTGGTGATAACGCAAAGGTTGGTTAGGCAAGGACAAGATAACAGCGAACTTATTGGGCAGAATGATCGGATAAATGACAGCAGCTTGTCGATCAATCTGGTAAATTTGTACAGGACGAGCATTGACACATGCTTCTCGGAAGAAGTTGTCGAGTTCTGCTAACTGCAACGCTTCGATGACCTCGCGAGCTTGTTTCAGGTTTTTCTGGCTGGGTTCACCTCCCGAACTTTGGGGAGATGGGGTAAGCAAAAGCTCAACAAACTGTCGATAAACAGGTTCTACGTTTTCCCGAAACGAAAACTGTACATCTTGATTGATGGCGACGAGATCACTACGGAGAGATTGCAGCGTTTTGACTGCTTCTGCATACGCAGAGGTTGCATTTTGCAGATTTCCCGTGGAGGTACACGGCTGTGTGCCTTGACAAAAAATCCGTCCTAACTGCCAATACCACTGGTAAGCAATGTCATCTGCATTAATTGACTGAGCCAAGCTGAGGGCTTGTTTTGTAAGGTTTTTAGCGCTAATCCATTGGTGAGTACTTTCATACAGGTTTCCTAAAGTACCAAGGGCATAGGATTCGGCACGGCGATCGCCAAGGGTGCGAACTTCCTGGACAGCAGTGGCTAGTTCCTGAGCTGAGGTACTGAGAAGATGAGAGGATAAAGGTTCCCCAACTCCACGGCAGTTACTCGACTTGGGACAATCCCGCACTGCCTCTCCTACTTCCCCTGCCTTGCTCCTCATCTTCACTAAGCTTTGAGCCAAATTAATTCGAGCATAAGCGCTCAGGCGACTTGGTGGTAACTCGGCAAGCTGAGATTGAATTTGAGGCAACAAGTTTTGAGCTTCCGCCCATCGACTTGCTTCAACCAGCAAGCTTAACTGCACAAGCTGAATTTGAGTTTTTGCCGTGAGCGAGGGAGCAGTGGTTACTGCTTTGTGGTAATATGTCAAAGCACTATCTATCTGTCCTTGGGCACGAGCAGTGTTTCCCAAATTCAGCAAAATGCCACTGATATCTGAGGCGAATTGATTTGAGGGAACTTGCATTTTGTCTCGGAGTTTCTCGGCGATCGCCAAGCTTTGCTGCAAGACACTCCGAGATTGAGCAAGATTGCCAACTAATCTCAAAACCTTGCCAAGGTTTCGCAAACTAGTCACCTTGAGACGCGAATCGGGCTGGTTTTGAAGCGACTGTTCCACTTGAGTCAGAAGAGTAGTGGCTCGTCTATAAAGTCCCTGTGTCTGTAAGGCTCTCGCCTGGTTAATTTGGCTACCGAGTATACCGTTAGCATCATTCGCTTTCCGGTAAGCCGCTTCAGTATTTTGCCAAGTTTGCAGGGCTTCTGAGGCTTTGCCTTGAGCCAGTTGTAATTTTCCTTGAACGGTAAGGACTTGGGCGAGAACGCGTGAAGTATCCAGATTGTGGGGTGTATTTTGAGCGTTTACCAGCGAAATTGCCTTGTTGCTCGCTTCATTTGCTTGAGTCCACTGTCCCAGGTCTTCAAAGGCTGTGGCAAGGAAGCTGAGAACGACTGCTTGATTGAGGGGATCGCCTTTGCTGTCATAAATTGTCGCTGCTTGTTGCCAAAGAGCGATCGCCTCTGTATATTGTCCTGCTTGATAACGGTCTTCTGCTTGTTGCACGAGTTGAGCAGGTGAAGCAGAAGTCCCAGAGGGCTCAAAGGAATTTGAGGTAATTTCTACCTGCTGCCTTTTATTCTCGCCCTTCATCCAGTTGCTAGTCCTATCTACTGCAACAGCAATTGAGGCATGGAGGCTGATAGTGATGACGAGTCCCACCAAAGCGACTCGAACAAATGTCAGCCATCCCCTTTTTAGGAAGAGGCTGTGCAATACGGACTTTCCCTGATGAATTCGCCTGTTCAAGTGCCGTTCCTTTTTTATTAACATTTGAAGAGCAAAAACTTCCTGTTCAACCGAGACTGTCAGCAGCACCTCGTCCACAGATGGACACGACAGAACTTGCCGCGTATTTTGATATATTTCTTGCCGCGTTCAAATAGCGGTCAATCTCAAAACCACATGAATGACAAGGGACTGCATACTGATATACAAACTACATTGTATTATATCCTTGAGTTGGAGCCAATCTTCCATCTTAAGATGGACTGATTTATCAATCATTCTATTGTAAAAAGTTTCAACTTTGAGTGGGCGATTTCTTGGAGCCAATTGGCTATATTGAATTCATGCAAACATTGATAACAATGTAGATGCAATATCTGAGTTAAGGTTTTTAGACGTCAGCGGTATTCATCCTCTGACATTGGTGAGATTTTAAGGTCGGATACAATTTGTCAATAAGCAATAATGCTTAAGAAATAGCAAAAAGTCGGGGTTGTCAACATAATTTTTGAGCAGGCGATAAGCCGGAGGCTTGAGGCTACGCCTATGGCGTAATCTTAATACGCATCATTCATTTTTGACCCATATGTTAAGTACAAAGTTTAACTTAATACTTTTTACTTCTCCAAATGTTCAGCATAATTTCTAATTGACAAAAGTAAGATTATCTTAATATCTCACCGATGGACTGTGACCTGAAGAAGATTGTGGGTGCTGGAGCTTTGTTCCAACTCAGATTCTGGTAAGAGCAGTTGCAACGCCACCTACAGCCTCAACTGATAAGGAGAAGAAAGATTTTTTTGAGATATTTTTAGTCTTGGTGTTTTTTTGTAACTTTTTTGGAGATTCTCACTCATTTTTAGCGATCTCTTGAATTTACCTAATTGCTCATGCTTCATATATAGCAAGCAAATCGCCTTTTCCTCACTGTACTTGTTAGTAAGTATAAGCTAAACAAACAAGCCAAAATTCTAAGGAGAAAATATGTTTAAGTTCAACAAAAAACTGTCTTCAGTAGGACTTTTGACTCTAACTTCTATTACTGGAATTGTACTACATATTTCGAGTGCATCAGCTAAACCATCAACTTTTTTCTCAAGCTGTAGACAAATTAGTGTTCGTAATGATTTACTCCAAGCAATTTGTCGCAGACAGGATGGTTCTGAGAGCGCTACAAGTCTGATATTAGAAGGAATTAATAATGTTAATGGAACCTTAGTATTTCAACGAGGAAAGAAATCTAATTATTTCAGTACTTGCAGAGATATTCAGATTAAAAACGATACATTATCAGCTACTTGTCGAGCAGGAAATGGAGCCGAAAGAAATACTTCACTTATACTGAATGACATTGGCAACAATAATGGAGTTTTAGTTAATAAGGAATGAGGAGAAAAAAACTACTGTCCGCTGCGGTGAACTACCCACACCTATCTGAGTACAGATAAGGTGTGGGCTTCTGGCGCGTTTTTCAACACTGCCAGAACTTCCTTTATAGCGAGGGGCTTACGGCGAAGAAGCTAACAGAATGACAATTAATACCCTAATTCAGCAACGCCCGGTACTCTGAATCAGCGGCGGCAGGATGTCAATGCTTGCCAATGCAGTTAACAGGCTGCTTCAACGAATGTTGCACCGTAGGTTCAGGTGTGGTCGCAACCAGAAAGATTTCTCCACTAGAAGTTCTCTGCCATCCGGTTGCTTCAATGATTGGGGTGTAGGATTTGGGGTTTGGGGTGTGAGTCGTTCGGCTGTCGCGTGTGGAGTTTGGATTTTGCTCAGCAACTGTTAACAGGCGTCGGTCTTGCCACTCGGCGTCATCGTCTAATTGTTGTTCCACAGTCGGAGGTAAACCACCCCGCCCGGTGATCACGAAAGAATTGCCCTGGTTTGCAGGACAACCTTGGGCAATCAGGCGGGATAAATCTACCAAGTTAATCGGTAATTCAACTAAACCAGAAGTCGGGTCAATTTCTGCTCTGGTGATATCGATTGTGCCATTTAAGGCGTCGGTTGCTCCAGTGGCGGTGATGTCGCTACTGGGCGTGAGTTGAGGACGCGGTTGAATGCCGAACAGAGAAAATGCATTGATGCTGACATTGCCGCCGCGAAAATCTTGAGAATTGGCGCTGATATTACTATCTTCTTTAGGGACAGCAACTATAAACCGCGTATCAATCGCGATGTTGCCACCAGGAATGTTGCTGCCTGTGGCGTTCGTCGTGATGTTACTGTTATTGCGTAACACAATCAGGCGCGAACCCAAATTGATATTGCCTCCACCTCCAGTCGTATCTGCCCGGATACTGCCAGAATTGTTGAGATAGATGCGATTCGCATCCACAAACAAATTGCCTGCACTGCCTGTGCCCGAACTGCTGACTGTTACTTGTGCTTGGTTTTGAATGCCAAGGGTACCGGTTTGGAGATTTAAGTTGCCGCCATTACCGCTGCTACCCGTTCCGGCAGCAATAATCGAACCATTGCCAGTCAGAGTAATCGACTCTGGGGCAGTAATCGTCAGCCGTCCCCCATTACCATTGCTAGAAGTAGAGGCAGAGATTTGCGCCCCGTCTTGAAGATTCACCCGCACACTTTGCCCGTTTAAGCGTGGCTGAATCGTCAAGTTACCGGCATCTCCAGCACTGGTGGTTCCGGCAAACAAACCACTGCTTGCCCCAGCCAGTTGCAAAGAAGGAGTATTAACTGTGATGTCGCCAGCATGAGCGCGACTAGAAGTCGTCGTCAGCAGTCGCCCGCCACCGCTCAAACCCACTGTATCAGCACTGACTGTAATATTGCCAGCACCTCCGTCGCCAGCGGTGGCAGCAGAGAGTTGAGCGTTATTCAAAACTGAGAGCGTAAGCGCGGTGATATCAATATTGCCTCCTCTGCCCGTTCCACTTGGCTCAAGCGTGCTGATGGCATCTCCCCCATTAAAGGCGACACTACCGCTGGCTTGAATCTGAATATTTCCTGCCCTGCCTTGCCCCGAAGTATTTGTGATGATTCTCCCTTGGTTGGAAACCGATAGAGATTCTGTCGTGATGCTCACGTCTCCTCCACTTCCCACAGCTCCTGGACCCACTAAGGTAGATACCGTACTGCGGATGTCGCTATCAGTTACAGGGACAAGGGCTGTGCCACTAATTTGTACGGAGTCACGAGCGTTAATGGTTACGCTCCCAGCATTGCCTATCGCACCTAAATTAGCGCTGCTTATAAAACCCCCGTTGGTCAAAGACAGAGAACTCGTTGTGATCGTAACATTTCCTCCTTGACCGACAGCTCCTGAATTCACTTGCGTTATAATACCGCTTATGAAGCCTCCATACGCAGCACCATCAATGGAGACGCGATCGCGGGCATTGATAGTTACGCTGCCTGCATCTCCCTGTCCAGAGACATTGGACAGCAGTTGAGAACCTCCTGTGAGAGACAGCGATCCTACCGTGATGTTGATATCGCCAGCTTTACCGACTGCCTGAAAATTATTAGAATTCAGTGTAGCGCCATTGGTGAGAGATAGCGACTCCGTAGTGATGTTGATACCACCACTGTTTCCGACACCACCTGGGTACGGGCCACTGTATATAGCACTGCCGGAGCCGTTGATTACAGTACCATCCAAGAAGACGCGATCGCGGGCATTAATATTCACTCTACCTGTGTTTCCCTGTCCTTGCGTGTAAGATGCCACTTGAGCGTTATTGGTGAGAGACAGCGACCCCGTAGTGATGTTGATACCACCACTGTTACCAACACCAGTTGGGTCCACGCCACTGCCTATTAAACTGCTGTAACCATCCGCGACACCATCCATAGAAACTGTATCACGGACATTAATATTTATACTGCCTGTATTTCCCTGTCCTCTGGTGACCGAACCCAGTCGAGCACCGTTTTTGACAAAAAGTGATCCTGTAGTGATGTTGAAATCGCCAGCGTTACCGACACCCGTTGGGTATACTGCAGTGCCGCCTATGACACCATTGCCATCCCAAGAAACCGTATCGCGGGCATTAATATTTATACTGCCTGCATTCCCCTGCCCCTGTGTGTTGGAACCTATTTGAGCATTTTCTGTAACAAAAAGCGACCCAGTCGTGATGTTGATGTTACCTGCATTACCCGTACTTCCAGGACCCACTTGGCTGGCGATGAAGCTATCATCAGCTATCCTGATTGCTCCTGTGGCATCAAGCTGCATATCTCCCGCTTGCGCTCTAGCGTTGCCCAACCCGTCTTTGATTCCTACCCAAATTAGACTTCCTTGGCTCAAGCTTAAGTTCCGAGGCGTGATGGCAATGCTCCCGCCATCCTCACCACGCACGTCTACAAGAGATCTGTTGCTGAGGGAAACATCTGAACGCGCTACAGCATCGGGAAAACTCAAGCGCCAATCAAGCGCCGTTCCACTCAGTCCCACGATCCCCTGTCCCGCTACGCCACCCAACTCCACTCGGCTGCCCGGACTGATAATTTGCCCGCCTTCTAACCGGACATCGCCACCGACTAGCAACAGGCTTTGTCCCGCTGGCACCTGCAGCCCGGTTTGGTTGTTTGCAGTTGAGCGGTTGATGATCGCTTGTGCTGCTAGTTGATTGAAAAACAAGGCATTGGGATTGATGGTGAGCAACTGACTCGGTAATGGTTGAGTCGCATCGCTGCTGAAAAATTCGCCATTAGGAAAGCCGATCGCATTAGCCGTCGTACCAACAAAAGAACCGCCAATATTGAGTGAGGCATTTGGACCAAACAGAATGCCATTGGGATTGAGCATAAACAGATTGGCAGCCCCGTTGGCTCGAATTAAGCCGTCAATATTAGAGATTGATCCACCTGTGACTCGTGTCAGGATGTTCTGCACATCAAGGGCATTGTTGAAGAAAGCAGAACCGCCTGTCGGGATCGAAAACGATTGGAAACTATGGAAGAGATTGCCACCCCGCCTTGCTCCTCCGTCAATTTGGAAATTGGGGTTGCCTGTGACTTGTGTTTGCTCTGCCGCAGGCAATGTGTTATCGGGAACGACTTGAGCGGCGATGGGTTGGGCACAGTGAAGCACACTCAAAGCACTGCCAATTAAGAACCATGATTTCAGATCCCATACGTTCATTGCGCCGTTTCGCTCCCTGCATCCCTAACGACAACTCAGGCACTAGCTACAAATGCTTCAATAATAGCTCTTCTGAGCGTTTGTTACAAACGCTTCAACTTTATGAACAGCAGTTTGAGTGTTCCGTTAACATTTCCAACAAATAAATTATCCAAGTTTTCATAGCCGTGGGAGTGTCAAAGGTTGACAATTCCTCGTTTCAGGGCAACAATAGCTGCCTGTGTCCGGTCTTTGACATTTAACTTGCTTAAAATTCGATTGATATGGGTCTTAACAGTACTCTCGCTAATACATAGGGCTGCGCTAATTTCCAGATTGCTCATGCCCTGTGCAATTAAACGAAGCACCTCTAACTCGCGATCGCTCAATTCCGGGTTGGTCATTCGCTGAACTAGTTTAGCACCGACATTCGGTGGAATGTATTGTTGCCCGTTGTAAACACCGCGAATAGCTGTTCGCAGTTCGTTTGGTTTCAAGTCTTTGAGCAGATAACCCTTTGCGCCTGCCCGTAACCCTTGATAGATATCCTCATCCCCATCATACGTTGTTAGTACGATAATTTTCGCCTTGGCAAATTCAGCGCAAATGGTAGTAATAGCTTCGACTCCTCCCATTTGAGGCATCCGCAAGTCCATCAAGGTTACGTCGGGTTGCTCTTGCCGAAACAGCTTAATTGCCTCAACTCCATCCTCCGCCTGACCAATCACACTCATATCCCCCTCTTGCTCAATGATTGCTGCTAACCCTTGCCGCACAATTAAATAATCATCAACAATAAGAATGCGAATGACTGTTGACTGACTCATATTGCCTACTCTTCTTACGCTGTTGCGTTTATAAAATCCATTTTTTGAACTTTAACTGGGCGTCCACTAGTCCCTAAAAGGAGCACTGTGCGTTAACGCTGCGCTTTACTCTCTATTGTGCAACTTATAGGCGTAACAGCTTACTACTTTTTTGTACCTAGTTCATTTTTCGGGCGGGTCTATTCTACGAATTGCTTACAAACTGACAATCCCGCGTTTAACAGCAATAATTACCGCTTGAGTGCGATCGTTAACTCCCAATTTACTTAAAATTCGATTAACATGAGATTTGACAGTGCTTTCACCGATACTCAAAATGGTGCTAATGTCTAGATTACTCATCCCCTGCGCCATCAAACGAAGTACCTCTAACTCTCGCTCACTCAGTTCTGGATTACTCATCCGCTGTACTAGTTTTGCCCCCACGGATGGCGGAATATACTGCTGACCACGATAAACTGTGCGAATCGCATTAAAAAGCTCGTTGGATTTAGCATCCTTGAGTAAATATCCTTTAGCGCCTGCCTGCAACCCGCGATAGATATCTTCATCACTATCGTAGGTCGTTAGTACAATAATTCGGGCAGATTTAAATTCAGCACAAATAGCAGTAATCGCTTCAACCCCAGCCATCTGCGGCATTCGCAAATCCATCAGCGTGATATCTGGTTGGTATTCCCGAAACAGATTGACCCCCTGTTGTCCATCTTCTGCTTGAGCAATCACCGTCATTTCTGGATCGCGGTTGATGATGATTGCCAATCCTTGTCTGACAATGGAATGGTCATCAACAATCAGAATACGAATCGTAGTGGCAAGGCTTATCATTGTGCTCTCTCAATATACTATATAATAATGACGACAATTTCTGTTCCGTGTTCAGGTTGGCTGTGAATCATTAGCGCTCCAATGCGTTCTGCCCGTTCGCTCATTCCTAGCAATCCAAATCCGTCATTAGACATCTCCGACAATGACGTAAGGGCGAACGGCCGTTCGCCCCTACCAAGGCTTTCCGACAACGCAGAATTAATTTCTGGAGATGTCTATTAGGGAGACACGTCCTAATCATTCAATCGCTATAAAAAGCTGAACATAACTAGACTTTGCTGTTCATCTTTTTAATCTTTTTCTTCAAGGATTGAATATACTCTCGCAACACATCACTTTTATTCAAATCAACTAACTGGCAATATGCGTCTAATGTTTCTAACTCGTCCACCGTAACTCGAATCTCCAGTCTTTCCGTTTGTTTAGCCATTGACATACCGTACAAATGTCCGTACACTAAGAGTGTAAAATAAAAAAACACAACTTGTAATGTACGCCATCAAAGTAGAGCTAAAACTAAATAACAAAGAGCGAACTTTGATGCGTAAGCATTCTGGTTATGCACGTTTTGTTTATAACTACGGCTTGGCATTGACCCAAAGTCTGTACTCTGCTGGGGTAAAAGTAAGTATTGCTAAACAGATAAATGAAATCAAGAAAGTATTCACTGGCTACACCAAAAAGCAGGTTGAGAATCAATGGATGAATAAGTTGTCATCCAAAGTTTATCAACGAGCTTTTATGGATTTAGGACAGGCATATCAAAGATGGTCTAAAGGACTGTCTGGTAAGCCTGTTTTTAAGTCAAAGAATGACGGGGATTCGTTTAGTGTTTACGACGGCAACGGCAAAGTATTGATCTCGCCTGGGAAGAAAATAAAAATTCCGACTCTAGGAACTTTTCGACTCAAAGAGGATCTCGCCTGCTCGTACTGTACACAGACTTTTACCATTAGCCGCCAAGCTAATAAATGGTACGTTTCTTTTGCAATAGACGCTGATAGAATACCACCAACGCATCACCCGGAAGAGTTGGTGGGAATCGACTTAGGCGTGAAATGTTTTTGCACTCTCAGTGATGGCTCTCAGATTGAAGCCCCCAAACCTTACAAACAAGCGAAAACCAAGCTAGCTAAGGCACAGTGGCGAAACCGAAATAAGCAATCTGGCAATCGTCGCCAAGGTATAAAACAGTCGAATAGAGCAAAGAAGTTTTATGACTCTATCGCCACAAAGCACGCCCAAATCGCCAACCAGCGTAAAGACTTTCTGCATAAGACGACAACAGATATAAGCCGTAGATTTTACCGAATTCGGATAGAAGACCTAAACGTTTCAGGGATGCTGGCTAATAGAAAGTTATCAGCAGCAATCTCTGATTTAGGATTCTACGAATTCCGTCGTCAATTAGTCTACAAGTCTGAATTCTTCGGAACCAAGGTAGAGGTCGTTGACCGGTGGTATCCATCATCAAAATTGTGTTCGATCTGTAGGAACAAGCATGATAGCTTGAAACTTTCTGACCGAGTGTACCAGTGCCAGAATAAGTCGTGCTTAGCTCACACGATAACGATGGATAGGGATTTGAACGCAGCTTATAATTTGTTGAACGCACCATCGGACTTTGTACGGCTGGCTCAGCCGGAAGTGACGCTCGTAGACAAGAAGTAGCCGACTACCTTGGTTGAAGCGAGAAGTAAACATCAATGTTCAACGTTGTATAAGTTTTATAGAGCAGTCAAACAGCTTTCATATCTGGCGCGTGAAGTCTAGGTTGTGTACCTCTTACGTGTTGCAAACTGCTGTAATTTCTGTGCAAACAGGAAGGTATAACGGCACGAACGTTCTTGTTGAGTCATGATGGGTTGACTCAATGGCATCCAGCTTTTTTGGAGTTGGGGAAATCTTTGTCAGAATGTGCAGCTAAATATCGGGGGGTTTTGTAACAAATATAAACCACAGCCAAAACCAACAAAAAGCTATCACTTAAGCCTTAGGGGCACGCTGCTTTGAATGTGACAAACAAGATCCCCAACAACTTTTACGAAGTCGGGGATCTGTGGCTTTCAATTTATGCGCTACGCACAGGCACTTTCACACAAATCAAATAGGATTGCTATAGTACCTTTAACTTTTTGTTTCAGATTTTTGTAATTCTTCAACAGAATCCGAAATTGTAAAGGAAGGTGAATCATCAAGCAAAATTTGTTGGGGTGATGCTTCGCTTGCATGACTTAAGTAGGAGCCAAAAAGCTTATCGTAATTAGAAGCAACAGCTAGAAATGTTCCACCTAATATGTATATAGGAAGCGGTAAGTTGAATTCTTTCACCCAATCAAACAGTTCTGCTAGGGCAAACAGTACCAAAAAGCAGGCTAGCCAAACTCTCATGTTTCTACCCCTGAGATTTTAACAACTTTATTAATTTTGACGCTTCCACTCCGAAGTGAAAACATGGCGTTCCGCTGGTTTTCATCAACAACGTGCTTTAAAATATATCTATTATAAAGATATTAGCCTGAAAACCCAAAAGGGATGTAACTACAAAGCACGGCACAAGATACAAGCACTACTACCGCCTTCCGACGCTCACGGCGCGGAGCTATTCAACCTAACCAGTCCAAAATCCATAAGTTAAGATCCAAAATTGAATGACTGACGCATTTGCACCACTTGTCGGACAACAGCAAGCAGTGGAATTACTGTTACAGGCTGTAGCAAAAAAACGTATTGCTCCAGCATATTTGTTTGTCGGTTCAGATGGTGTAGGACGGAGTTTAGCAGCACGGTGCTTTGTGGAATTGCTCTTCAGTCCACATCAAAACCGGGTGCGTCAAGGTAACCACCCAGATTTGTTGTGGGTGCAGCCAACTTATTTGCATCAAGGACAACGACTCACAGCAACAGAAGCAGCAGAAAAAGGACTTAAGCGCAGAGCACCGGCTACAATTCGCTTAGAACAAATTCGGGAAATTACTGGATTTGTAAGCCGTTCGCCGTTGGAAGCACCAAGACAAGTGGTTGTGCTGGATCAAGCAGAAACTATGGCGGAAGCTGCAGCAAATGCTTTGCTCAAGACTTTGGAAGAACCCGGACAGACAACGCTGATTTTAATCGCGCCTTCAGTTGAGTCTGTATTGTCAACATTGGTGTCGCGCTGTCAGCGAATTCCTTTCTATCGTTTGGATGCAACTGCAATGGCTCAAGTTCTGACACAAACAGGGCATGAGGAAGTTTTGCAGCATCCAGCAGTGTTGAGTGTTGCGGCTGGCAGTCCGGGAGATGCGATCGCATCCTACCAACAACTGCAAGTTATTCCCCCTGAACTACTCAAAACCCTGACCAAAGTCCCTTCATCTTACCGTGAGGCTTTGCAATTAGCTAAACAAATTGATAAAGATTTAGATACAGAAGCTCAATTGTGGTTAGTTGATTATCTGCAACAATTTTACTGGCAACACAAGCGTCAACCAAGCATGATTCAACAGTTAGAACAAGCTCGCAAATCTTTGCTTTGCTATGCTCAGCCGCGCCTTGTTTGGGAATGCACACTTTTATCATTTGTCATTCATTAGACTTCGTGGAAGTTGTAGGGAACGCTTAACGCTTAACGCTTAACGCTTAACAGCTCTATTAGCCATTCGTTGAAATCAGTAACTATCATGTACTTCCGCACACCCTTACACCCCTACACTCCTACACCCTTACACACGCCAGATACCTAGGTCGGGAGACCCTCATCAAGTACTGGCTCCCCTACACTCATCTTCAAGCTAGTAGAGACGTTACATACAACGTCTCTACCTTCAAAGCCAATTAAATCGATGTCGTTAAACGTTGCACTAACTGCGGTGTTTGCAGCACACCCTCAATCCGATCCACTGGCTGACCCTGCTTAAATAGTACCAGCGTTGGTAGAGCATAAATTTCATATTGACTTGCTAATTCTGGATATTTTTCAGTATCAATTTTGACAATTTGTATGCGTCCTTGGAGCTGAGCGTTAACTTGCTCTAAAATTGGAGCCATCATATGACAAGGTCCACACCAATCTGCATAAAAGTCTACCAACACTGGTACATCTGCACCAGACAGCATCTCCTCAAAGCTGTTGAATTCTTTTTTAGTCGCCATGTGACACGTACCACTTTTCTAGTGTTTGACTGTTTGATTTTTCAATAGTAGTTCCCAAGAGCGCTTATCTGTCAAATCCTAGATTGTTTTTATTCTTGATGCACAATCAACCTATGATAATTAGCGCTACGGATCATAGAGAGGAATATTTATGGAACTCTTGCCAGAAAATTTGCAACTTTTGCGTGAAAAGGTAGCTATTGTTACCGGTGCTTCACGGGGAATTGGGCGGGCGATCGCATTAGAATTAGCGGAACTAGGAGCCAATATCGTCGTCAATTATGCCAGTTCCAGCAATGCAGCCGAAGAGGTCGTCGATACAATCACAAAAGCCGGAGGAAGTGCTATAGCGCTTCAAGCTGACGTTTCTCAAGTTGATCAGGTAGAAGCGCTGGTTAACACTGTGACAAAAAAGTTCAATCGTGTCGATATCTTGGTTAACAACGCCGGTATCACTCGCGACACACTGCTTTTGCGAATGAAACCAGAAGATTGGCAAGCTGTGATAGACCTAAATCTAACTGGTGTTTTCTTATGTACTCGTGCAGTAAGTAAAATTATGCTCAAACAACGTTCCGGGCGAATCATCAACATTACCTCTGTCGCCGGACAAATGGGTAACCCCGGACAAGCCAACTACAGTGCTGCCAAAGCAGGCGTCATCGGCTTTACTAAAACCATCGCCAAAGAATTTGCCTCTCGCGGTATCACGGTTAACGCTGTTGCTCCCGGTTTCATCGCCACGGACATGACAAGCGATATCAACGCTGAAGAAATTATCAAATATATTCCGCTAGCTCGTTATGGTCAACCAGAAGAAGTCGCTGGGATGGTGCGCTTTCTTGCTGCTGATTCCGCCGCTGCTTATATCACCGGACAAGTTTTTAACGTTGATGGCGGTATGGTGATGGCTTGACACTCGCTTTGCTCAAATTCAAAATCACCGTAAGCGCAAGCGCACGCCAAGGGCGAACGCGCAGCGTGCCCTACGGGCATAGATTGGAGTCTCCGGAGGAGACGCTGCGCGAACGGAGGAAACCTCCGCTCCAACTTCTCTCAAAATGCAAAATTCAAAATTAAATTTCTTTTTTTGAACTTTGAACTTTGAACTTTGAATTTATTATGACGACTCATGAGTCCAAAAAGCTAATAGTAGAATAAAGTACAGAAAAGCTGTATGGAACGGAGGAACGGAAATTGGATGAACTAAGGGTAGCACTAGAGCTAGCAAGCGACGAAGAATTGCAAGATCTAACGGCAATTCTGTTTAGTCGTAAGTTTAATCCTCTAGATTATGTTCACACACCGGAACCTATAGAAGTGCAAAGCAAAGGTCGCAAAGCTTGGCTAGATGCACTAGAGCAACGCTTTCGTTTTTTGGCAGCAGATGGGATCACGGTTCTGCGGGGACGCAGCCGTCAGGTGACTTACCGACAAGCGCTGATTCAAGTGTGTAAATATTTGAAAATGCCTTATTCTAGTCAACTGACAACAGTTGATTTAGAAGCTGAGGTATTTCTGCACCTGTTGGGGCAGGTGTGGAGAAAATTGCCACAAAAGGACAAGCAAAAATTGACTGTGCGCATACAACGTCAGCTAGCAAAAGCAGAATTAACAGAACCGCTACCACTGACATTGCAGCGAGATCCCTTGGGATTACTTCTCAAAGGCGGTAGCGCCCTTGCTGTCACCTCCGTTCTCCAGCCAGTGTTGCTCAAACAAATTGCTCGTCAATTTGCGATGCACTTTGCGACATATCAAGTTGCCAAAGAAGCCGTGATTCAAGGTTCTGGAGCAGCAGCAAATCAGTTTCAAAATTATGCCACACTGCAGATGGCAAAGCGGGGTATGACTGTTAATGCCGCTCGTTATGGAGTCACTCGCAGTGTGTTTGCCTTTTTAGGACCAGTGATGTGGAGTTGGTTTCTTGCGGACTTGGGGTGGAGAGCGATCGCCACTAACTACGGTCGGATTATACCTACCATCTTTGCCTTAGCTCAAATTCGTTTGACTCGTGCTGAATGTTGGGAACCTGCTTGAAAACAGCTTTTCGTCATCCCAACCCTAGTTTGCAATCTTCTTGGAACTATGCCCAACTGGGAATACTCGTCTTCCCATTGCTTCCGTTTCTCGGCGCTGTGGGTATAGTTTTAGCAATCTTGGGAGGTTGGTTCACTCAATACCGCGCAATTATTCGCAGTCCCCTGCACTGGGGATTTGCGCTTCTGAGTGTCTTCATGCTGATCACCGTTAGTTTTGCCAACGACAAAACAGCGGCTTTCCTGGGTTTATTTAATTTCTTACCGTACTTTTTAGTTTTCGTTAGCTTTAGCACGCTTATTCAGACGCCTGTACAATTGCGGCAGATGTCTTGGATTTTGGTGCTTGGTTCTCTACCAGTGGTGATTCTCGGATTTGGGCAGTTGTTTTTAAACTGGTCTTCTAAAATAAGAATTTTGTGGTTTGTGGTGGAATGGGAGATAGAACCTGGAGGACAACCAGTAGGTCGCATGGCTTCCGTATTCATGTACGCCAACATCAATGCTTGTTATCTGATGATAGTTTTCATCCTAGGGATAGGGTTGTGGTTGGAAAGCTATCGGCGGATGAGGAGACGGGCAGACAAGCCCAAAGACCACCCAGGGAGAAACACAGTGACACAGGGAGGGAAACTTCCTACATTCCCTCACTCCTTGACTCCCTCACTGCTTGACTCTGCTGGCTTCGCCTTCTTCTTCTTGACGGTGGCGATGATTGCCATTTTTGTGGCGTTGATTTTGACTGACTCGCGCAATGCTTGGGCGATCGCCATTTTTGCTTGTTTAGCTTATGCGGTTTACGAAGGTTGGCACATTCTTGTGGCTGGTGTTGCTGGTATCGTCGCCAGCGTGCTTTGTGCTGCTTTTGCTCCTTTGGCTATAGCTCAATTGTTTCGTAAGGTTGTTCCCGCGTTCTTTTGGGCACGTTTAAACGACCAACTATATCCTGATAGACCAATCGCCTTACTTCGCAAAACACAGTGGCAATTTGCGTTGTCTTTAACTCAGCAACGTCCTTGGACAGGTTGGGGTTTACGCAATTTTACTCCTCTGTACGATGCACAGATGCATATTTGGTTAGGACATCCCCACAATTTGTTTTTAATGCTATTTGCGGAAACTGGTTTTCCCACGACTCTTTTATTCTGTGGCTTACTCGTTTGGATATTTATTGGGGGTGTCCAAGTGTTGCAAAAGTTAAAATCTGTAGATCAGGCAGAAGATAAATTGATATGTTTCAGTTATCTTCTGGTATTTGTGGGCTGGGTGTTATTTAACACAGCAGACGTCAGCTTATTCGATTTTCGCCTCAATACGCTCTCGTGGTTATTGTTAGCTGCTATTTCTGGAGTTGTCTATCGCCATAACTATCACCAAAGGCTTGCGGTGAAATAAAAACTTATAGGGATGGCTGGCTGAAAACTCCGGAGGAACAGCCACGTAGTGAAGGCAGCTTTCCGGGGGAAGCTTCCCCCCCAAACGTGCCGCCCATATTCCGTGCTTTAGACCGGAGACGCCAGAACAAGCGTGAGGGAGACCCCTTCGGGTATGCGCAAAGCGCACGCCTGGAGGGCGAACGCCAGTCGCCTACGGCGGGAAAACGCCTCATGCGCGCTGGACTCACTGTTAACTGTTATTGGTTCTTTTCTGGTTATAAGGCTATTTCGTAGTTACGCTTAGGCGTAACTACACACTGACAACTTTTTGATTTTTCTCAAGCCAGTGGTCAATGTCGCTCAATACCTGGTTTGGGATTTCCCATGGGAAAAGATGAGCAGTATTAGGATAGCAGTGTGACTGACAATCTTTGAGGTAGCGAGAAGTTTCTAAGCTGGCGTCAGCTGTTATGTGGCGATCGCATGCACCAGCTAGTACTAAAGAAGGACATTGAATTTTTTCTAGCTCTGTTAGTCGATTGTACCCAGCCCCAATCGCCGAAAAAAGAGCGCGAGTCGCAGGAGCAGAAGTTTGTAAGTAGGCTGATACTGCATCTTTTGCTATGTAGCTGTAGGCTGCGGGAGTGTGTTGTTGAATCAGGTAGCGAAAGAGCGATCGCTTGCCAAAAGTTTCAATATTCCACTGCCAATCTGGTTTAATATAACTCAACAGTCCAGCAACACCGGTGTAAACATTATCTTGCCAGGTTATAGGCGGATGATTGCCTCTGGGTCGGGCAGCTGTCGCCACTAAAATCAGTCCAGTAACTCGCTGGGGTTGCTGCAGTGCTAATTCCATTGCTAAAATGCCACCGAGCGACCAGCCCAATATTAGACATTTTTTAATACTAAGGCGGTCTAAAAGCGCTTCCAGGTCAATCAAATGGTCGCGCATATCAAAATCGCCATTAAACCGACTCTTGCCATATCCACGCAAGTCTGGAGCCAAAGTTTGAAAGCGTTTTGACAGGTGATTGGTAAAGACACAAAGACTAGAACCAGAACCAGGATGACCGTGTAAGCAGAGAATTGGGAAGCCTTGACCTTGAATGTGAACGTTGAGGTCAACAGCAGATGAAGCTGTGTTGCTATGGCGAGAGTTCATCATTATTATGTTGCTTTATATAATTATGTCACATAGGCAAATTCCAGGTACATTTGTACCACGCACCACATGAATCAGTCATCTGTCAAAGGTCCTTGAGTTAGGAATTATGACTTTTCTACATACCTTCCTGCATAATTAATCACACACATCTGCCTGTATGTGTTGTGAATTCCAAAAGCAACTCCCGCTACCTTAAAAGCAGGATTAAACATATTTATTCTATGACCGCGATCTGGAACTCCATCGTCAATAATTAATTGCATGACAATATCTTGCGCCGTGTGGGAACCATAACTAATATTTTCTCCGGCGGTGCGTTTCCAAGTTCCGTAGCGGCTTAAGCGAGTAAAGGGATCACTCTTGTCGCTTCCTTTGTGACCTATAATTCCTTTTGATCCTTGGTCTTTGACATGATCCTTAGCAGCTCGTGACATTCCTTTGGATGCTGTTAAAGGTCCGACTGGAGTGACTGACTTGAGAAAGGCGATCGCCTCATCAACGGCTTTCACTCCTTCCTCTGTTTGTAAATAGACATGACGCGAAATTTTAACTCGATTACCTTCAAAACGTTGTCTATAGTTTTTTAATACAGCAGCATAAGCAGTGGGATTCGTTCTCGCCTTGTTCATTTCTACAATTACTTGTTGTTCAAGGCGAGAAAGAGTTTTCCCAGTTAGCGACACATCAGAATTTCCTTCGGGAATGTTAGGTACAGAGGAGTCAGGCTCAAATAATACATCACAAGATGTAGTCGATAGGGTGACGAGTGTAAATATCCAAAATACCATCTGAGGCGTCAACAACTTCATAAGTTTGGAGCAACCAGTCAATATAGCAGTTCCCAATTGGGTGTCATACAGATTGTTTGTAGGAGCTGTTCTATAGCTATTGATGTCAATTTAATAAGAAAACCCAAGTCGATAGCCTGTTCTTCGTAAAGAGGTTATGCCTGGTTTTAGGCATCCAACTTGCTTTGAAGGATGGCAACGAGAGAACCTGAAAGTCTTGTGAGACTTTCGTTTTGCCTAAGTTCACACCAATGTTCTATAGCGTGCTTCCACCGTACACCTGTATTGTATGCGAGTGAGAATCGCTATATGTCTTTATTAGATGCATGAATTGATGACTGGTTTCCAGGTAACTTAGTAACTCATACCACTGCGAACTGAAAACACGAAGACTCCTTGTTGATGACTATGGCACGCACTCGCATTCAGAAAAAGCAGTGGGATAAAGAGTTTATAAGCTCAAAGAGCCATGTTTAACGATGATCGCTGGCCGAAACAGCAATGTCTTTGTCTTGATATTCTCCGGCATAATTAATCACGCACATCGTTTTGTATTTAGCGTGAATCCCATAGGCAACTCCAGCCACTCTAAAATTGGGGTTAAAAATGTTTCTTCTATGACTACGGTTGGGCACTCCATCATCAACAAGTAATTGTATGACGATATCTTCAGCGGTACTAGAGCCATAGCTGATATTTTCCCCAGCAGTAGATTGCCAAATTCCGTAGCGATCCATACGAGTAGATGGATTACTACCATCGCTGCCTTGGTGACCTCTGGAGCCTTTTAAGCCATTATCTTTGACATGATCTTGAGCACCTAAGGACATTCCCCTAGATATCGTTAAAGGAGCAACAGGAGTCGCTGACTGAAGAAACCTAATTGCCTCATCAACGGCTGATAGCCCTTCGTGTGTTTGCAGGTAGCGCCGATCATAGATTTTGACTAGCTTACCTTGAAAGCGCTGTTTATAGTTCTCCAACACAGGAATGTAAGCCTTGGGATTTGCCCGTATTTTGTTCATTTCATTAATGACTTGTTGTTCTAATGGAGATAGGTAACTTGCCCGTCTCGGTCCAGTAGAATAAGCTTCTTGGACTCCAGTGGGGAGATTCTGTGTATCTTCTGCAACCGCTTCCTTAGATATCAATAGTTGAGAAGTGTAACTTGCAGCTAGAGCGATAGGAAAAAACACAGAAAATCCACTGCAACGCATTAATGACTTCATGATTTCTGTTCCACCGAAGTTAATAGGGTTATTTGGAATGCATCGCGTTTTGCTCATATTTACCATTTCTTAGTATAATTATACACATTTTAGTCTCTGCATTTAACATCCTTTGTAACCTTGTGAACTAAACACAACAAACAGTAATCCTAGCCTAATAGGGATTATCAGTGATGACTCAAGATGCAAAAAACTTAGACACCAGCAACTTTGATACTAAGCAAAACCCGATGAAGACTAAGAACTAGTGATGATGATTCAATACATTTTTCAGATCAGACAGCGACTATACACCAGAGAAATGTTGACCAGTGATCACAAACAAAGGGATGCCAGAAAATCCAGATCTTTGAGCAAGCCTTATATCCTTGATTGGGCTGTCACCACTGTTTCCTGACAGCCAGGCATCTGGTGAGTCCAGCGCAGCGGGAGGGCTTCGGTCGTCAGATCAGCTAAACGGTTTCCCGACAGCCAGGCGACAGGCGTTCCCGATCACCGTAAGGTGTGGCGGAGCACCATAGGGCGAACCCGACCTACTAGGCATCTGGTGTTGGAGTTCCCGAGCCACTGCGTTGGGGAGGCACTGCGTTAGACTGGTTCCCCGACTTGTAGACACCCGGAGGGCGGTGAGACAGCACTCTAGGAGGGGAGCCAGTGTGTTGCGGAGGGTTCCTCCGAGGGTGCACCTGGCGTTTTCCCAACAGAGGTGACTGCGTTCGCCCTTGGCGTGGTGCAGGCATACCCGAAGGGTTTTCCGCAGGGTAGCATGTGCCGACTTGTAGCATGTGGCGTCCCATTGTAGGAATTGGCGTAGTTTCCCCGATACCCCGACTTCAGACACCTGGCGTTGTCGGGGTGTCGGGGAATAGAGTGTTTTTTCGATTCGTAGCGGGCGGTGCGCCACCAGTTGAACTGCTTTCAAGAACCAAAAAATCTTTGACAATATCTGAACACAGGAACTCACCAAGTTGTTTTTCATGAGTCAATAGGGCGTTTTGCTGTTCTAATTGCTGAGTGATGCAATTTGCTGGATTTGTGGGAAGTGACCAACCCATAATCAAACAAACCAAAGATAGTGCAGTTAAGCAACACAGCCACTGAAGTCGTTTTCCAAGCCAAGACCAAGAAGAGAATACACACATAGAAACAATCGTTGTAGTTTATATTTCTACACTTATCTAGTATTATTCCCTGATATCAACCAGAATAGTTAATACTTTGCAAACAAATTAATTAAGTGTCTTCACTGAGTTTTTACAGTTCACAAAATTATCTCATAAATTTAGCAGCAAACAAAGTGTATTTTTTACAATTAGTCAATCTAGCTGCAGAATACGTCAAAAATGAACGTGATCTCGATATTGTTCAGTTAGTGGATAAGTAAATTTCACTCTGCTTTATAAAGAATCAGTGAATTTAGCAGAAAATATATATAGTTATTTTTAATAAAAAATAAACTATTGATTAAAAATCATCATATTTAAATGTCTTATTAATAGCTATTTAGGTAAACCCTTAACCTGCATCAACTCCAAACCCCGTTCAAATATTTCATCAATTGGCAACATTTGCTCATCAGTCGTCATAAATTTATGGTCTTTTGTTGCCTGAATAACAGAACCATCCTCTAGACAGTATTCAAAAACTTCTTGCTGACCGCGCTCATGCCATTGAGCAATAGGTTGTGTGTAAATATTTCCGTTATTATCAACTGTGTAGACGCTACACTCAATTCTTTTTTCTACAATTTGCCCAATAGGTAAAAAGCCATATTCTATGGTTAACACTTCTGTGTCATAGCTGAGACAATATTCAGCAAACTTCAACATTTGCTCGAATAAGTCTTCAGCAATTTGTTTTTTTACTCCATTTTTCGCAGCGCCATCCACAAACTTTTCTCGCTGCTTCATCATTTCCTCAACTTTCTTTTTACCCATTGCACGGCGCAGCAAATCTGCCTGTCCTAAAGAATATCCAGCCATATCTTGAGCAATTTTCATAATTTGCTCTTGATAGACCATAATTCCATAGGTCTCATCTAAGATCGGTTCTAAAATTTCGGTTTCATACTCAATATTTTCTCGACCATGCTTGCGGTTAATAAACTTGGGAATCAGTCCTGCATCTAATGGACCTGGTCGATATAGTGCTAAAATCGAGGAAATATCTTCTATATTGGAAGGCTTTAAATCGCGTACTATTTGCCGCATTCCAGAAGATTCTAATTGAAAGATACCTTCTAATTCGCCTGCTTCTAATAGTTGATAAGTCTTCTCAACCTCTGTTGGCAAGGTGCTCAATTTACCTTTCGCTAATCTTCTCTGAGCTTCTCTTTCATAACTCGTGATGTCATATGGGTCAATTGTAATTTTTTTGTGTAGCGAAATCAAATCGATGGTTTTCTGAATCATCGTCAAGTTTTTTAAACCCAGAAAATCCATTTTTAGCAAGCCCAGTGATTCCAAATCTTCCATGAAATATTGGGTGATCACAGAACCGTCGTTATTTTTTTGTAGTGGCACAATTTCATCCAACGGTTCAGCAGAAATTACCACACCTGCAGCGTGCACACCAAATGTTTTGTTTGTTCCCTCAATACGGATTGCCATATCAAGCCAATGCTGTACCTTTGGGTCATTATCATATTTTTCTTTAAACTCTGGTGATGGTGTGGCTTCAGAAATCATCACTTTAAGTTTGGTGGGTTTTCCTCGGGAAACAGGAATAAGTTTTGCCATTTTGTCTGATTCCCCATAGGGAATATTTAAGACTCTGGCAACATCTTTTAAAACTGCTTTTGAAGTCAAGCGGTTAAAGGTAATGATTTGGGCGACTCTCTCTTTACCGTATTTTTCTGTAACATAATCAATGACTTTATCCCGTTGTTCGATACAGAAATCTGTATCAATATCAGGCATAGATTTCCGTTCTGGATTGAGGAATCTTTCAAAGAGCAGTCCATGATGTACGGGGTCAATGTTAGTTATCCCCATAGTGTAAGCAACCAATGACCCTGCAGCAGAACCACGACCAGGACCTACAGAAATATTCTTGTCTCTCGCGAATTTGATGTAGTCCCATACAACTAAAAAGTAGCTGGAGAAACCCATCTTCTGAATCATTTTTAGTTCATACTCCAACCTATCTTTATAAGTTTGGTCAATTTGATTTCTAGATTTACTATTTAATTTTTGTAAAAGTCCTTGCCAAGCAACTTCTTCAACATATGTATCAGCAGTATGACCAGATGGGATGGGATAATTGGGAATGCGAGGTTCACCTAAAATTTGGTAAGGTTCGACTTTATCTGCAACTTCAACTGTGGTGAGCACAGCTTCTTCAATGACATCATCTGGTAAATGGTCGCGAAACAGCGCCTTCATTTCCTCAGCAGATTTCAGATATTCTGTCCCGCTATAACGCATTCGCTTATCGTCAGAAATCAATTTGCCAGTTTGAATGCATAGCAAAGCATCGTGTGCTTCAACATCGTAACAAGAAATAAAATGTGAGTCATTGGTGGCGATAATTTTAATACCAAGTTCCCGCGCAATTTTGACAATTTCTACATTAACAATCCGGTCTTCTTGGGAGCCGTGGTCTTGAATTTCTAAATAATAATCTTCACCAAAGACTTCTTTATACCACCGAGCAACTTTACGTGCAGCCTCTAATTTACCACTGAGAATTGCTTGCGGAACTTCTCCACCCAAACAAGCACTCGTTACAATTAAGCCTTCATGGTACTGTTTTAATAATTCTTTATTTACACAAGGACGGGAAAAAATGCCTTTGCCCTGCACACCTTGAAGATGAGAAATTGTTGTGATCTTGACTAAATTTTTATATCCTTTTGTATTTTTGGCTAAAACAACTTGATGATAGCGGGGACGGCGTTCTTGTTTTGTAATATCGCCGTTGATGATATACATTTCGTTGCCGATAATTGGCTTGATATTTTTATTGCGGCAAATTTTAATCAGTTCGATCGCACCATACATCACACCATGATCTGTCAGGGCTATTGCTTTAATCCCCAGTTCGATGGCGCGATCCGCTAAATCTGGCAGTTGACTTGCTCCATCAAGCAGACTGTAATCACTATGAATGTGCAAAGGGACAAAGGACATATGCGTTTCCAGCTAGCAGTGAAAAACACGAAGCGTATACCAGGGTAACGCAGTTTGTACCTGAGCGCGGTTATCTTATTTAGAATTTCTAATAATTAAATTTAATATCTAAAGTAATGCTGTAAGAACTGGCTCAAGGCGGCGGTAAAGAGTTCACAATACTCAATTTGTCTGAAAAGTGAATTATTATTCCCCTTTACCCCCTACCTTCAGCAAAGCCTTATAACTTAGTAGAACCAGGACGCGTTACTTCATTGGGATCGTGAACTACTCGGGTTTGAGAGCGTTTAGGAATAAGACCTGCAAGACCTGCAAGACCAAGTAAACCAAGCCAACCCCAGTCAGAATGGCTCTCGGTTCTCACCTCTCTAACGCCTTGATTATTTGTTGTCGTGTCTGTGGTGCTGCCAGTACCTGTACCAGTTGTCCCACCAGTGGTGTCAGTGCCACTACCAGTTGTACCAGTTCCAGTTGTCCCACCAGTGGTGTCAGTGCCACTACCAGTCATACCCGTCCCATTTGTACCAGTGCCTGTAGTGCCTGTGCCGCCGGTACCGCTCGTTCCTGTGCCATCTGTTGTCGTACCAGTACCTGTAGTGCCTGTACCTGTACCAGTACCTGTAGTGCCTGTACCTGTACCAGTACCTGTAGTGCCTGTGCCTGTACCTGTACCTGTACTACCAGTGCCAGCACCACTACCAGCACCACTACCACTACTGCCACTACTGGCACCACCTGATCCTCCACTACCACCACCACCACCAGATTGGGCAGAAACAGGTAGAGTTAAAGTCAAAGTAGCTAAACCGAGAGCGAAGGCGCTAGCCCAAACATTTTTAGATAAATGAGAAAGTTTCATAGTTTTTGTTGATTTTGTGTTGCAAGTTTTTTTGATAAATTCTCTGCTTTTTTTTAATGAGAACTGTTATAAATTGCTAGTTTTTTCGAGACTCATAACTTCACCTGAATTTTTAATAAGCTTTTTTCCTACGATAGAAACAATAGCTATCTTTAATAACTCTGCAAGATCTTTTGTGGAATAGAACAACATAATCTGCTATTTGTAAAATTTACACTACTAGTTAGTACGATACCTGCTATTGTTTTTCTGAACCTTCTACCATAGGAATAAACCGACTAATCCTCAAGGAGTAAGCTGGATTTTCAGTTAGCTTAAGAGCATAGATACAGTGAACAGGTCTCAATCTCAAAGATGTGGCTATTATAAGTAGGAGATATAGCAATTATAAGTAGTAGATATATGGCAGTCGCCAGGTAGATTAGGACACGAACTAATGAGAAAACACGTTCACCAAGAGACTTTCAAGTCTGTTAAGTGTTCCCTGCTATAGCAATATGATTCACATAAAGCACAAACACGCGAAAAAATATCCAACCTTATTTAAATCTGGCTGATAGGAGTAGATTTGAGAGGATGAACATAACCTCATTTCTCTAAATTTCCATCAAAAGCATCTTGTGATGACGATGGAACAACCTTTTGATTTCCTTTCTGACGACGCGCTAGCCATTCGGTGTAGAAAAAGAGAATAGCTAGTAAAATGTAGCCGACTGCCCAAGGCGTTCCAGTTCCAAAACCCAAATTGACAACAGTATCTGCTACAGTCCAACGGTAGCTATGCATCAACCCAAACCAAGAGAGTAAGGCTGCTGCTATAGACCAATAACCAGCTTTGCGGAAGTCTCGCTCAATAATATAAACTGTGATACCAGCTAAAATCATAGCTGAAAAAATAAAGCCCTGCTCTAAAGCAAAAGCACCATCTATATATGTATCGCTCAATTTAAACTGTTCAATTAAAGCAGGAGTCAGGGGTTTGTCTGGTGTTCCTAAACCTGCCGCGCGTAGTGCATTTTTGGCAATTAAAGCACCCCAACCTGCGATACCTGGTAACAAACCGACAACGACAGCAGGCGCATGGTGAGAAGGAGTTGCTGTGAAGCTTTGAGCTACAATGACAATGCCAATCCATAACACAATTGCCATTCCAGCTTCAATAGGGACAAAATAGGCAAGCATGGCAACGGTTCCTGTAAGGCACAGCAAGCCCATAAAAATACCGTTGAGAATGGAGTAACCCACTCTTGCACCTAAAGCTTTCCAACCAGGATGTCCAATATAAATGGTTGTTGGGAAACAAGAACCACAAATGGCTGCAACCAATGTACCAATACCATTTGCTGCAAGACTTGGGGTTGCAGGATAAACATCTCCTGCAGCTTCAGCACTTTCTAAATTTTGCAGGCTACCGACAAGGTTAAATAATCCCATTGGTAAAATGATGCTGAAATAGTCCAGTAAAACTGCGCGACTATTCCATAAATCCCCTAGCCATAACCTTGGTATGTAAACTCCTATCGGTTGTAGTGCAGTAGCGAACTTGGCGTTATCCCAACTGACTAAACCTGTACCCCAAGCCAAACCAATTCCCAAAAGCACTGCTAATAATCCACCAGGAATGGCAAATCGCACTTGTCCAAAGTAGGTAATTAAGATAACGCCTAGAGGAACTAAACCAACTACGGGATTGGCAAAAGTCCGAAAGAGAAAGCCAATCGCAATGAAAGTGATAGCAATACCACCTAAAGTGGAAAGCATCGCTGCACGAGGAACAAGGCGACGCAGTGGATTACCAACCCATGCACCGACTAATTCTATTAAACCTGAACCTAAGCAAGCAACCAAACCGGCTTGCCATGCGAGTTCAGCAGCTTGTTCTGATGATACACCTTGGGCGATCGCCGTCAACCGCACAGGCAACATCACCAAAAATACATAAGCAAAAAGGCTCACAGTGTTAATGCCATAGGGCAAAGCAGTGATATCATCTCGTTGTTCTCGTTGCCCTTGTTTGTAAGCTAACCATCCATAATAAAAGTTACCAACAATTAAACTTAAAGCAATTCCTGGCAGAATACGCCCGTATACCAGGGAGGGAGAAAAGCCAAGCACTCCTTGACATAAATTCACAATCAACAAAATTTGAATCAAGTTGTCGAGAAAAAGCCCAAACAAACCATCTATATCTCTGCGGACAAACCAGCGGGGAGTCTTAACTGTTAAGATTTCCATCGTCTACTTTTACCTCGACAATTTTTTTGTGTTCGCGTGCGTCGCGGCTGCTTTGCAGCATCATCTTGTTGGTTTAAGGATATCAGTAAGGGTAATGTTTGGAGTAATCTTCAAGTGGACAGGCGGTATAGTTGAATCAGACGTTGAAAGTGGCAAAATGTCATGAGCTTGGTATTTGAAACTCAAAGGTTGCGATTAAAGCCAATCTTAAAGAGTGAGCTTAACACACTACACAGTATTTTTATTAATCCGTACGTTAGAAAATATTTGTGCGATGACAAGGTTTGGTCTTTGCAACAGGTTGAAGAAATGTTGATAGAAAGTCAAAGGCTTTTTGATGAAAGAAAGTTTGGTCTTTGGTTTATTGAGACTAAAAATGAGAAAGAAATTATTGGGTTTGTTGGTTTGTGGTATTTCTTTGGTGAAGGGCAACCCCAATTAGCTTATGCTTTGCTGCCTGAAGGGACGAAAAAAGGCTACGCTACCGAAGCTGCAACCAGAATACTAAAGTATTGTTTCAACGAACTTGGCTATCAGTATCTTTTAGCAAGCTGTGATCAGCCAAACCTTGAGTCACGAAAAGTAGCAGAAAGAATTGGAATGAGAGAAGTAGAGGAAAAAATTGTGAATGGTAATCCCATATTATTTTTCAGGGTTGAGAGGTTTTAGGTAAAGTGCGGAGGAACACCAGACAAACCCATGCATCCCTTACACCCTTACCCCCTGACACCCTTACACCCCTAGTTCTTGACTTAAGCTATACTGCCACGCTTTCTAGCTTCTTTATAAGAAGTTCCTACATTTTTTATACCAGCTTTGATCATTTGTCTTTCAAGGATGGCAAAGAATCGCGTTCTATCCCCACCGCGCACCACCGCTTGATTGTGGGCTTCGGCGATCGCCACTGGATACCCATATCCCTTCTGCACTTGTGCTAACATCAGTCCTAGTGCTAGGTCAAACATTGTTGTGTTCTGGGCTACCCATGAGGGCACTTCTATCCGGGCAATTTCGGTACCCACATGCACGTAACAAAAGTAAATTGCTTGGTCTTGGTATAAGTCAAGAATACGAACATTGCTGCGCCATAAGCAACCCCGTTGTCCTGGTTTGAGTAAAGTGGATAAAAGAGTTGTATCTCGTAAAGGTTCAAAGACTTTGCAAGGGACTTTTTCGAGTTGATTTGGGCAAAAGCTTGCACAATCTGGTACTGTGTGCGGACAAGCTAAAAGACGTAAAAAGTTCATGCCTTCAACATTACGAGAAGCACTCACATAACCCATCAGGGGAATTTGAGCATCACGCAGCTTTTGCCAAGCTTCCAAGATGGGGGGTAAGATGCGATCGCGTGCTTCCAAAGGCAATTGCTCTAAAAACCAGTAAATCAACGAACCATCCACCATCGCTAACGTTGGAACTTCTTCTGTTCCCCTGTCCTCTTTTACACTGCAAGCCAGTTCTGTCAGCACCGTTGCTTCACTTGCTGTGCGGCAAAAACCCATCCATTCTTCAGTACGAATACCCCATTTGCGAGAAAAATATAAATCCTCGGGGCGATAGAATATCTCCGGTAAACTATCTAGAAGTGGGTAACGGTTTTGTCCATAATGTAAGATAACTCTACCGATATTAAGAAGATAGCAGTAAGCAATTTCGTGGTGACTGGGAGATATTTGAGAACCATCGGTTGCAATGACGGTATGTATTTTAGGGGGAACCGGGATATCAATACAGGTGTTGAGTGGTTCTAGGGGAGTCGCATTGGCAAAGAGGATGCGATCGCGCCATTTTTCCTGTCGCTGTACCAACTCGTCCTGACATCCCACAGCATTTTGAAAATGTTTTTGAGCCAATTCTAAACGCTGGCGACTAGCAGCCGCCTCTTGCGTCAGATGTTGACTCAAGCCCTGCATTTGTCTTGCCAGTTTAGTGAGGTCAAGCATAATCGTAAGTTTACCAGTTGTGAAGTATGAGTTCTGAGTGTTGAAAGAAAGAGACTCAGAACTCAGCACTCAGCACTATCTTAGAGGATGTTTTCTCAGTGGTGATACTCACTAGCCACTAGAGGCGAAATGTTTTGATATCAAATGATATTCAGAAAAATTCTTGCTATCCTGACAGATAAAGTAGATATACGTAAAATTAAGTATAATAAAATGTAGTATGAGCCGAGTTGTAGAACCAAATCGGTGTCAGTTGCCAGCGCCATATTCGCTCAATTGAGCGGTGCTGGTACAGTTTTTGCTATTCAATGGCAGGTGTTACATAAAATATGTGGCACTTGATTTTGAGAGTCTCAAAAATTAAGTAAATCTACTAGTCTTTTGGAGTATTGCATGACTAACCCAATTGTTGCTGTGACTGCTGCTGAAATTCTTAAGCTTGCTTTCAATGAGTTTATTAAATCTAGTACTGGCGAAGCTGCCAAAAAGCTGACAAGTGAGGCTTTAAGCAAAGCTAATGAATTACGTCAGAAGATTGTGTCACGGTTCAAGGATAGACAAAATGTGAAGGCAGAAAAAGCAATAACTGCTGTTCAGGAACAGTATTCTCTAGAAGCATTGAACAAATTGACAACTTACCTAGATGACGAGATGGATGAAGAACCAAGTTTTGCTGATGATTTGCGACAACTCGCACAGCAAATTATCAACATTCAAAACATAAGTCAGAAAAAAGTGCAGTTTGGCGAAATGAAGCAATTAAACCGTGACAATGCCAAAGGTTATCAAGTTCAAGCAGATCGAATTGATCGAATTGGTGATGATTACACTAAGTAATTTGTTATGGAAACACAAACATGGAGCAAAACAATTACGGCGGGAAAAATTATCAAATAAAAGCAGAGAGTATTGGGCATGTTGGTGATGTTGTATATCAAAGTCCACAAGTCACTACAGAGGAGTTACTGCACAAAGGAATTCAGCTTCTCAATCAACGAGCTTACCGCCAAGCTATTGATGTGTTGAGTGATGCAACAAAAACTAATCCTTTAATCTCCGACACTCACTACTATTTGGCAATTGCACTATTGAGTGGTGAAAAACCTAGAAAAATTGACGTATGGACGATTCAAAGTATTGAATCAGAACTGAATACCGCAGTTTGTGGAGATGCCAAATCATCGAAATATTATATGCTTTGGGCAATCGTAAAGCATGGTTATTACGTCATGAATGGATTCATAGAAAAGACTCCTACATCTGCCCAACTTTTCAGTCAAGGTCAATTTATAGAGACTGAACATGCAAGAGAAATTCTTGATCATCTGGATGACCAGAAAAATCCATATTGGATGCATCTATATAAAAAATTTGGAAGACATAACTAATAAAGAGGATAAATCACTACCATGAGTATTTCCATAAATCGTTCAAAAGCAGTAGGTAAATATTTCACGTCAACTCCCAAAAAGCCTGTTCAGCCTGATAATTTAAATGATAAAAAGAGCATATATATTGGATGGGGCATGATTATTTTTGCCTTATTATCGTTTATTTTTTTGTCAATCATAAGTTTTGTTATACGATATTTTGGAATTAAGAAATTGAGGAAGGCATTAGTTGATAAGGAAAACTATGAAAGAGATTTTGAACAATATAAAAAGGATTATGCACGGGCAGAACCGAAACCATCAGATGAACAAATAGATGAATGGATGGATGATGACATAGATAACATCATTGAAGAATCGTTGAGAAAACTGGACTTAGAGGACGGAGATTATACAGCAAAGCCTTTCATTATTGGAGGTCCAGCAGATTTAGACGATACGCGATATGCTCTCGGTAAAGACGGCAAAATTCGATATTCACATCTTAATGTGCTGATTGTTTATTTAACTGACCACAATATTTTAACTTATGAATGTGTACACACTCTAATACACGGACATACATTAAGTGATATTACACAAGAGTTTCCCTATAAAGAGATTACGAATCTTCAGATAAAGACTGTCAATAAAAAAATCTCTTTTGTGAACGACAAAACAGATTATGAAAAAGGCGTACAACAATTTGCGATCTATACAAGTGGCGGCAATGTTATTGAGGTGACTTACTCCTTCTCACACGATGCATATCATCAAGGTGAACTAGTCAACATTGGTTCTCAACAGACAATTAAAGCCGTGCGGAAGAAGTTGGAAGAGTACAAGAAGAGGTATCAGAAGTATGAAAGGTAACTGAGATCTTGCACCAGCTTTTGGATCAGCCAAGAAATTTATTTCTTGGCTGAAAGCTCAAGTAAGCTAAAGCTTACTGAATATACATTCGAGTCCGTTTTAACGGACTTTGGCTATGAGCCTTGAACTTTAGTTCAAGGCGTACTAACATCCTCTTAAAACCATTGCGAGAAATCTTTCGGAAACTGAGCCAGTGATAATAGCTGAATTACCGGATCATTTTGGGCAGTTACTTTTTCGGTTGAAGTATTATAACCCCAATCTGCAAGAAATAATTTTACTTCCTCAAGACCCGGTTGCTGTTGAACAAGTTGTAATGTTTTCAGTCGATCTTCTACAAACCACACTCTTTCTGGTGAAGCATTTGTTTTTTGAATTAATTCTCGTAGAATTTCGTGTTTGGGACGCTTGACTTCTTTGCCAAAAATAATGTCTTGCGGTAAATCGACTCCTCCTTGTTTCAATAGCTGCTGTGCGAAACGCCCTTCTTTTGTCGTGATGATATACAGGTTGGTTGTGCTATCGACTGTTGCTTTAATTTTTTCGATTATCCCTGGATAAAATCTATGCAAACTCAACCAACCATCTAAATCTGTAGCAATCCATTCATCCCGAATCTTATCTAGTTTCTGACCAATGTCTGTTGCTTTGAGATTGTCTTTTAACAAAATTTCTTGGGTAATTGTTGTCCATTCCTGAAGAATCTTTTCTTCCGGAATTTCCTCTACCAAGGCTTTGACTAAAACAGGCATTTCCCAACCAGTTTCGATCACAGGTCTGAGTTGATAGAATTTTGAGGCGAAATCATTGTGTGGTGTTTCTTGCTTTGGTGACCAAATTTGACAATAGGTACGCCAAGCGACTTCAAAATATTCTATTAATCCGTCGCAAATAACACCATCAAAGTCTAGGGCGAGAATTGTAGGAGTGCTTGCCGTCATTTTTTTTGAGGATGAAAACTGCTGCTGTCAGCTTACCTGACAATTGCAAATCATGCAGTAGCTTAGAGACATGTTGCTGAATTTGAGCATGAACTCACGGGAACGCGGTTGAATAAACAACTCCTGACTAGCGCGATACGCGTAGCGTCTTTGTTTTGTATGGACACAAGAGAGTGCAGAAAAAGTTGAAATAGTGGACTATCATTAAGCCCATAAGGAGATATAAACAGATGAGAATTCCTAGCAAACGACCGCCTACACATCCCGGCGAAATATTACTCAAAGATTTTCTTGAGCCACTTAATTTGTCACAAAGTGACCTTGCAAATGCAATTCATGTTTCTTATCAACGAATCAATGAGCTTGTGAATGAAAAGCGTGGTGTTACCTTAAGTACCGCTTTACGATTATCAAAGTTTTTTGGGAATAGCTCACAATTTTGGTTGAATCTTCAACAGAATTGGGACATGTACCATGTCTTAAAGGAAGAAGAAGAGGAACTAAACACTATTTTGCAATTTAAGACTAACACAGATTCTGGATATGCTCGTACTTCTTCCGTAACAGGTAATAATCGCAGTTCCACTGGTGCTAACCACAAAGGAAAATCACCAGCATAGTTTTCAATTGAAGAAGAATACAAAAGTGAAGTAAGTGTGAATTGATCAGACATTCAATTCTGCTTTTTCCTACTTCAATACTTATTATTCGTCATATACTAATAAAACATTTATTTTATGATAATTTCACGTAATGAGTATGGTGATTTAAAATTTTTATATAGTCCTCAAGATAGATGTGACAGGTAAAAAGGTAGGGTAAAAGTAAAAAATAGCTGCATTGTGACTGAGCAGCTAAACATATTGGAGGTGGCGCTTAGAAGGGTGCAAAACGAAATGGAAATACCTTGTTCATCGGAAGTTTGATAAATTCCAACTTCAGTAAAAAAGGTATATTCAGTAAAAGGAGGTATAATTACCTAATGGGTAAGAGTATCTATTACCCTTGTTCAACGTCCACTTTAACCAGCTGAACCAAGAAAACGTATGAAAATCGCTCAAGTAGCTCCCTTGTGGGAACGAGTTCCGCCCGCGACTTATGGAGGAATTGAACTCGTGGTGAGTCTTTTGACTGATGAACTGGTGCGTCGCGGTCACGACGTCACTTTGTTCGCTTCAGGCGACTCGCAAACATTACCTAGACTCGAAGCAACTCATCCTCGTGCATTGCGCTTAGACCCAAATGTTAAAGAGGGTATAATGTACGAAATGTTACATGCTAGCAATGTTTACCAACAAGCGGAGGAATTCGACATCATTCATTCCCACATAGGGATATGGGCGTTGCAATTAACAAGTATGGTGTCAACACCCACAGTACATACCTTGCATGGCGCATTTACGGATGAAAGTAGCAGAGTATATACGCTTCATCGAACGCAACGATACGTCAGCATTAGTGATGCCCAGCGTCAACCAGACTTGAACTACGTCAGTACGGTCTACAATGGCATCAAAATCGAAGATTACCCATTTGTAGCGCAACCGAAAGAGCCACCGTATCTGGCATTCTTGGGTAGATTTTCGCCAGAAAAAGGGCCTCAACATGCGATCGCCATAGCAAAACAAGCGGGTTGGCGCTTGAAAATGGCAGGGAAAGTAGATGTTGTAGACACAGAGTTTTTTGAAAAAGAAATTGCCCCATTCATTGATGGTGAGCAAATACAATTTTTAGGTGAAGTAGATCATCCTGCCAAAGTTGAATTGTTGGGTAACGCATCGATAACTCTGTTCCCCATCACTTGGCAAGAACCCTTTGGTTTAGTCATGATTGAATCAATGGCAACTGGGACACCAGTCATCGGAATTAACATGGGTTCGGTACCAGAAGTCATTGCTCACGGAAAAACAGGTTTTGTTTGCGATAGCTATTAACAGATGGCACAAATGATTCCAGCTGCATTGGAATTAAATCGTCAAACCTGCCGAGAATATGTGGAAAACAGATTCACGGTTAAGCAAATGGTGGATGCGTATGAAGCCGTGTATGAAGAAATCCTCAAAGGACGTACTGCCAAGGGTGGACTACTTCATGCTTTGAAAAACTCCTTGGAATCGATAGCTTTTGTGAAGTAAAACTGCGATCATCGCCTGTATACGCTTTAAGCCAGACTCCGTTTGGCTTGCCCCAGTCAATGCTGGGGGTATCTACACTCTGTGCAGAGTCAAGGGTACGGCAGGCTTTGGGATCATCAGCCTTTCATCTAATCCTACCTCCAATATTACAGTTATCAGTGAACAGTTAAACAGTTATCAGTTAAACACTGAACAGTTAAACAGTTATCAGTTCATCCCCATCAATGAATTGATACCAAATCCGGGTCAATGACCCCCTTTTCCATTAGTCCGCGTAGGCGGTGA
>NZ_CAWPKW010000195.1:0-5657 GCF_963888615.1 Brasilonema octagenarum UFV-OR1
GGCTAGTTGCCACAACGCGCTTAACCCGCGCAAGGCACTTCTCTGTGCAGCGCTGGCTCGTCTTGGCGGTTAGTTTTTTTATTTTTTGTTCACGACCTATCTAGGATTGCTATATATTTTAATCAGATAATAAAGATTATGCCGCTCCTCATGTGTGAAGAGCGGCAATACCGTATCGTATCAGATTGCTAAATCTAACTCACCAACGAAATCCCCCGCTTCACCAACGCCTCTGCTGTCAAACCATTAAACGCCATCAACTCGCCAGCACTCGCTGTGGTTTCCCCACGCTTCCACGCGAAGGTATCCCGCTTGCTGGTACTCCGTAACATGATGGGTTCTAGCATCGCCGCAGCACCACCAGTCACACCAATGAGTGCATCGCCATCAAACAATTCGGCAAATTTCTCATCATCCACAAAACCACCATCAGCTTCAGAACAAGTATCCCAAGCAGTATCATGGGGACGATACAAACGACGGGGGTTGATAACAGAAACAATTCTTGCGCCAATACCTTCTTTTTCTAATAAAGCAGCAGCTTCAAAGACTGGTATTAATGTCATATCTCCAATAACGGCAAAGACAACTTTCTTATTACCAGAAACTTCTTGTAAGACTACCGCGCCATCGCGTAAAGCTTGACTCGTTTGTTCAAAAGTTGTGCGAATTTGCAATGGTGACTTACTCGCAGTAATCACAATTCCCTTATTTTTAGTCGTCAATGCCCAGTCATAACAAACCTGAATACTGTTAGCATCAGGAGGAAACAATGGAAATACATTACCGTTGCGCATTAACGAAGCAAAATAAGCTTCAATTTCCGGACGTTGGTGAGTCCAACCGTTGCGTCCTTGCTCTAATGCACCAGCGGTGAATAATGTAATAGTTGAGGGAGTGCGACGCCGCAATTCTGCCATTGCTTGCGTGACTGTTTGCCAAATTGGTAAACCGTTGATGGCAAAAGATTCGTAAGAACACCACAAAGTCCGCGCACCCATTAACGCTAAACCAGCAGCTAACCCCGCACAAGCATCTTCACTCAATGGTTCATACACTTGTCCATTGGGTGCTTGGTAATATAAGTCATCTGTCGTGGGGTGGATAATTTTGAGTGCTTGGTTAATATTGGCAATACCAGATGCTTCGTTACCGTCGGCGTTAGTCACGAAAAAGTTGCGATCTATCTGTCCTACCTTAGCCACCAATGTTCCCATTGCTGTGGTGGAAACTTTTGGTTCGCCACCCACTGGATATTCTTCCAAAGGCAATTCGCCTAATTCTGGCAACTTATACTCAAATTCTGTCACAACTGTTTTCGCTGCTGGACCTCCGCCTGCGCGTTCACAGTTTGTCCGTACGAGTTGCCAAACTTCTGGAGGTAAGGCACGTTCTTTCAGCGCACTGACAATATGGGGAGCATCTAAGGTGTCTTTAGCATAGAGGTTGTGAGACTTGGCACCTCGTGCATGAACTCCTGCACCTTTGAGTTGTTTTATGATAAATACGGTTAGCTTGCCACTGAGTGCAGAACGCGCTGCTTCATCCACACCTGTGAGTACAGCTTTGGTAAAAGCTAGCCGCTGCTCAAAGGAAAAGGCGGTACTATCAACGTAATCCCCCTTTTGATTTGCGTCGTCAAAGTCTTTGGCATCGACTAACACGACTTTTTCAAAACCGTTACCGTACCAGTATGCCGTCATTTGTTCATTGGTTTTGAGAGACACCATGCTGTGGTGTTCTTGGCTGTAACCGTTCCACACCAAAACTGGTAAGAAGTTGGTGACAGTTGGAAAAGCGGTGTGGAAGTGTGCTATGGAACTCATGATATACGGTTCACCCAATCCACCATCGCCAACGGTGAAGGGGAAAAGCTTGTCTTTGTGCAACAATGCAGCTGACATTGCAAAGTGTTGCCCTTGTCCTAAAGGACCTGCTGGTCCAAGAATACCAGGAATATAGCCAGAAAGATGTCCTAACAGCCCATGTTTTTCCCGGAAGCGATCGCGCAATTGTTGCACCGTCTCAATTCCCATGTCCTCTAGTGATCGATCCAAGAACATGGCACTATAAAATCCAGGGGCATGGTGTCCCACTTCCGTAATAATGTTTTTGTAACCGAGCATGACAAGCGCCGCATAAGCTTCGGCTTGAGAAGCAAAACCACCTGGGTGTCCAGAAGCTTTACTTGCTGTGACTTGCAGTATTAGGTAACGCAAAGCGTCAGCAGTAAGTAAGGTTTGGAAGGCGGCGGCTGGATCATCAGGATTGGCGATCGCCACTTTACCTGACTCTATGACAGGTGTTCCACCATATTTTTCAAAGCCGGGGATTGCTTCACCAAAGTATTGAATACCTTCACAAAAATTAGGAGCCGCTGAAGTTTCCTTTGGGGTTGTTGCCGTCATGCTAAGTACCTTAATTTAAGTATGAGGAGACACCGGAGATGCTCGTTCAATTTAACAAAAATTTTACAACTTTCAGGTTGTAACAGTTTATTGTTCTTTTGCAACATAAATATAAAGATATTCAATCTAACTTCAAAAAATTTAATTTTCTTTTTTGAATTTCAGTGGCAAAAAAGAATAAAAGTAAAAAACAAGGCTTATGAAACTACCAAATGGACCGCAAACTCCAGGGCTGGTACAAATGCTCCAGTGGGTTTTCAGCCCCATGTCATTTATGGAAGCTTGTACTAAACGCTATGGGGATATCTTCACACTGCAGCTAAGTCGTCCGGTGGTTTTTGTCAGCAATCCTGCGGCGATGCAGCAGATGTTGACAAGTGACACAAAGGAGTTTGAGGCTCCTAGTGACTGGAATACTCCTTTTGAACCTATGCTTGGCAAGAATTCTGTCATCACTCTTAGTGGTAAGGCACACCAGCGTCAACGACAGTTAATGATGCCTTCGTTTCATGGTGACAGAATGCGAACCTACGGTCAGGTTATTGGCGATATTACAGAGGAAATTAGCAGCCAGTGGCAGATAGACAAACCCTTCAGCGCACGGTCTGCAATGCAAGCTATCACCATGCGGGTGATCATGCAAGCCGTGTTTGGCTTATATGAAGGTTCACGCGCCCAAGAATTGGAGGAAGTTTTAAGTCTGATGCTAGATGAAGGGGGACAATCTCCTGCAAGAGCGCTCATCCTTTATTTTCCAGCCCTACAACGGGATTTAGGACCACTCACGCCTTGGGGAAAGTTCTTGCGCCGCCGGGAACGAGTTAACCAAATGCTGTACGCGGAAATTCGCGAACGGCGAGAGCAACCAGACTCATCGCGGACAGATGTCCTCAGCTTGCTGATGGCGGCGAAGGATGAAGCAAACCAGCCAATGACTGATCAGGAATTACGTGATGAGTTAATGACTTTGTTAGTAGCAGGTCACGAAACTACAGCCACTGCGTTAACCTGGGCATTGTACTGGATTCACAAACTGCCAGGAGTACGAGAAAAACTTCTAGAGGAACTTGATACTTTGGGCGATAACCCAGACCCCAGCACCATTTTCAAATTACCTTATTTAAATGCTGTGTGCTGTGAAACCTTGCGGATTTATCCAGTTGCGATGCTTACCTTTACACGAGTGGTGAGAACACCCGTATCGTTGTCTGGACACGAACTTGAACCAGGTACACTTGTCATGGGCTCAATTTATCTGACTCATCAGCGTGAGGATTTATATCCCCAACCCAAACAGTTTAACCCAGAACGTTTTCTGAAAAGGCAATTTTCAGCTTATGAGTATTTGCCGTTTGGTGGTGGTGTCAGGCGTTGCATAGGTATGGCATTTGCCCAGTTTGAAATGAAAGTTGTGCTTGCTACCATCCTGTCGCGCTGGGAATTGGCGCTGGTTGATGACGGTGATGTGCGACCAAAACGCCGTGGTATGGTTTCAGGTCCCAACCGTTCCATCCAAATAGTTGTTAAAGGTCAGCGAGCTCAGAAGTCTAAAATTTTGGAATCTATCGCTGGTTAAGTTTTTAAGGAACAATATTTTGATATAGTTTTCTACGCAGAATAACTGAGTAGTTGTAGGTAAGGCATATGCCTTACCTATAAATTTTGAGTGAGAAATTTGAAGAAAACGAATTGCCCTCACCCCCTGCCCCTCTCCCAATTTGGGAGAGGGGTGCCCGATAGCGTAGCGTGCCGTTAGGCATAGGGCAGGGTGAGGGCAACGCGTGTATTAAAACAACAAAGAAATATGTGAAGTTCTATTATGATTGGTTCTTTGAAACAAACACTGCAATTAATTATTAATCCAACGAGATTTTTAGAAGATTGTGCTGCTAAGTATGGTGACACGTTCACGGTTCGAGTATTAGGGATAAATTCGCCGCCAGTGGTGTTTTTTCGTAGTCCGGAAGCTATCGCTGAGTGTTTTGCTGTGCCTGCTAAAGATTTGGATTTTAAGAAGGCAACTCATGTTTTTGAGCCTTTGTTTGGGGAGAATTCGATTGTTTTGCAAGAGGGGCGATCGCACAATCGCCAACGCCAATTATTGATGCCACCCTTTCATGGTGACCGCATGAAAACTTACGGTCAAGTCATTTGCAAAATCACTGAAAATATTATTCAAAATTGGACACCTGGCACATCTATTTCTGTACAGCATGTCATGCCAGATATTACTTTACAAATTATTTTACAAGTAGTATTTGGAATAAGTCCCGGTGTCCGTTATGAAAAATTAAAAGAACTGCTGAGTTCTTTGTTAGAAGATGTGACAAAACCTTTGTACTCTACCTTATTTTTCTTCCCACCACTACAAAAAGATTTAGGTGCATGGAGTCCTTGGGGAAATTTCCAAAAACGTCGCGAGGAAATTGACAAACTGATTTATGCAGAGATTTCTGAACGACGTTTATCTAATGATGCTTCACGTACAGATATTCTCAGTCTGCTGATGTCAGGGCATGACGAAAACGGACAACAAATGACAGATAAAGAGTTACGTGACCAATTAGTTTCACTGTTGCTTTTAGGATATGAAACGACAGCTGCTGTCTTAGCTTGGCTATTTTATTTAATTCACTTCCACTCACAAGTAAAAGATAAGCTGATGCAGGAATTGAGGACTTCAGGCGATACACTTAATCCCGAAACAATCACTCAATTACCATACCTGAGTGCTGTCTGTTCGGAAACGCTGCGACTTCACCCCATTGCTCTTATTTGTACGCCACGAATGGTAAAAGACAAAGTAGAAATTGCCGGTCAAAAATTTACATCTGGGACAGTTTTAGTTCCTAGCATTCATTTAGCTCATCGACGCGCAGAAACTTACCCATATCCAGAAAAATTTAAACCAGAAAGATTTCTCAATCAAAAATTTTCACCTTATGAATATTTACCCTTTGGGGGAGGTTATCGCGGTTGTATCGGTGCAGCATTTTCTATGTATGAAATGAAATTAGTTACAGCAACTATTTTGTCACGTTTTCAACTAGAGCTTACTGATAAGCATCCAGTGCGTCCAGTACGTCGTGGAATTACGATTGTTCCCTCTGGTGGTGTACAAATGGTTGTTACTAATCAGATAAATAAAGCGAAAGCTTTTATATAGGAATCCAGTTGAATTTGGTGAGACCAGTGCTGCAGGAGGGTTTCCAACGCCAGATACCTGCGGAGGGAAACCCTCCCGCAGTA
>NZ_CAWPKW010000196.1:0-67615 GCF_963888615.1 Brasilonema octagenarum UFV-OR1
CTCCAACATTTGTTTCGTAGCCGTGGGCTAATTCACTGATAAAGTCATGAGCAACAGCATTTCTTGCAGCTTCTACAACTTGTTCTGAGGTGATGACATTTATCAGATCTAGAGCAGTGCTGTTTGGGAAGAAATTGAGAACTAACAAGACATAAAAGGTGCTCGGAATAGGTTTAAGAGATAATTCATTTCCCTGTCTTAGCATAATTTTGATTTCCGACTCCTATTAATGACAAGTTGTACTAAGCAAATAAACTAAAACTTTAAGGAGTAAATTATGTTTAAATTCAACAAACAGCTGAGTGCCTTAGCGCTTTTAACGATGACTTCTGTTGGTGAAACTATGCTAACCGTTGCAAAGGCATCTGCTCAAACTCAATCATATAGAACAGCAGCAAGCACAACTTTACAGCAAGTTGCTGTGGGGCCTAAAGAGCGGGATATCGCCGCGCTCTTTGACAAATGGAATGCTGCTTTGCAAACAGAAAATCCTGATGAAGTAGTGAAGCTCTACGCAAAAGATGGTGTGCTCCTGCCAACGGTATCTAATAAGGTGCGGAGCACTCATTCACAAATGAGAGACTACTTCGAGCATTTCCTCAAATACAAGCCTAAAGGTACAATCCTTGAACAAAACGTCCGCATCATTGACAAGCTGTTCGCCATCAACTCGGGTGTCTACAGCTTCAACATAATCAAGAATGGTAAACCTGAAAAGGTTGTGGCACGTTACTCGTTCGTCTATCGCCATGATGGCAACGACTGGCTAATTGTTGATCACCATTCCTCTGCTATGCCTGAGTAGTGTCTGCCTTGTCCTATCGAATATATTGAATCATCCAGTCCTTAGGATCATGTAAATATGACTCATGTAAATATGACCATTAACATGACGAATGCTTGCCCTGGTATTTTCAACTGAAGTTTATTGCACCGCCTTTATCACTGCTGAGGCGATGTCGGACATCACTTTCTCGCGCACTTCCTCAGGAGCTTTTGATCCGGCGATGAATACGGCGATCGCCACACGCTTTCCATCCGGTGAACTAGCAATCCCAACGTCATTTGTTGCAGTATTTATCCCAAGAACATCTGCACCCGTACCAGTCTTGTGTGCGATCGACCAATTATTGGGTAGCCCTGCTTTTAGCCGCTTCTGTCCCGTTGGAGAATCGGTCATTATCTTTAGCAACAAAGCGGTAGAGTTCTCGGACAATAACTGATTTGAGCGTAGCCTTGCCAAAAGGTCAACCATAGCTTCAGGAGTTGCAGTATCTCGTGAGTCGCGAAGATAGTTTTCCAAAGCAGCTTTCTTATCGCGATCTGGAATCTTTTCCACAGCTTCCTTGTATTTTTGTTCGTCAGCTAATTCCGGTTGAAAGTTTTTGAGTCCCACACTTTGGGGCTGTAGCTGTTGTTCTAATCGATCAACGCTGATGTTGCGAATTTGCAGCTTGCGTAAAATAGCATTCACTTGCTTAGTTCCACCAAGCAATCGCACCAAAGCGTCAGCTGCTGTGTTGTCACTTATTCCCACAGAACGTTCTAGAACGTTTCGCAGTGGGATCTGTACTCTATCACCTCTGAATTCTTTGATGATAGGACTCCATCCAGGAGCAAGATCCCGACGCATAATCGTGACTAATTGCCTGAGCGAAATCTTGCCCTCGTCTACTTGTTTTAACACGGCTATGGCAGAAGGAAGCTTATACACGCTTTGCATGGGAAAGCGCTGCTTACCATTGAGAAACCAGGTTTGACCGTTATTAAGATCCAAAACTCCAATACCAACCCTACCTTGAGCGGCTGAAATATCGAGATTTTGTAACTGCTGTTGAAATAATGAAGTATTGGGCTGCCCCGTAGTGACAACAGCGCTTACTTTCATCATGCCATCTGCAAGCGGTGAGGTTTGATGAATTTGTTGCTCAAGTTGCTGTGAGGAAGACTCAGTGATGCTTGGAGATAAAGGGGTTAGAGATGGTTCTTGTGCTTTGACTGGAAGCAACATAAACGAAAGCAGAATAACCACTCCAAACGAAAGCCAAAAACGACGTACAAACACTGGAAACATCTGACGTTAAATTTCTAGGTGTGAATATTTGTTCTACCGTATCATCGACTTTGTTAATGTCTCTTCTGTTTCTGGTAAAAACTTTAGTATCTAAAATATTTGCGTCAAATTTAAATATGACCGAAGAAATAACTCCCCGGCTAGAGCCTAAAACCGCACTGCCTCCCGAATTGATCCGTGGAAGCAAAAATGTTTCCTTGTAAAATCCCCACAAATAGAATCCGTGGGGATTTTCTGTGTTCTGCGTTCTTCTTAACCAAGTAATGTTACGAACAGCTCAAAGGAGCGGGACATTAGTTTATTTTTGAATTGTTAACTGCCTCGTTCTCGCATTTCCTGTCTTCGCATGGGCATGGCATCAATTTCGTTAAAAATAGCTTTTGCTTGGATAGGAGTTGTATCACGACGCTTGACACCACCGTCTTTACCCACCAAGACAACACAAAAATCTTGGTTACTGACTTTTAGGCGATCGCGCAACCTAGTCGCCGCCGCCGGATCTATTTGCTCTGTGTTAGCAAAACTCTTGCCGTTTGCAACAACTTGAACAAGAACTAAATCCCGCTCACGAAAACTTGATTTATACTTGTCAAACAGTTGCATCTGCTTTTGATAAGCAGGATTGCTACTAGAGGGAGCAAACACTAGTAGTACGCGATTTTTCCATTTTTGAGAACTCAGGTTAAAAGAGGACGTATTTGCAGAATTATTGGTTGAAGCATGAGCACGACCGAATGTACTTACCGGCAGTAGCATAACAAATGCTAGTAAGGGGATTATGAGTGCTGATTTATTCAAAGTGAAAGATCTCCTTGCGCACTATGAATATTTGGTTTGTAGTCGTAATATTTTTCTAGACTATCATTTACTTTATTGATGTCTCCTCTATTTGGTGGTAGAGACTTTGGTATGATTTACTTGGGTTGAGGATATTGTATTTAACTAAGTTCAATTTTCTCGAATCCACAGTGCTAGCCCACCTCCACGACCGCTAGCTGCAATCAAGTCTTGTGTGACTAAGAAAAACGCAAAGAAGGGTAGTTTCGCTACAGGTTGAGTATAAAAATTCTCCGCCCCAGTTTTACCGCCTCGAATCTGACCGCTGTAAATCACACGACCAAATAGACTGATTTGCATCTGGAGAAAGTCAAACGCCAAGAAGTTTTTCTTCTCTGAATATTGTGCTGGACCTTTAAGCTTCAAAGAAACAAAACCAAATTGAACTGAATTGCCAATTCCCTCTCTGCTTGGAGTTTCATCTACAGCTGGCGTGGTGTCAAAGGAAATATAAGTTGGAGCCAATTTCGGGATATAAAAACCTTTGCCCAAGACAATTCCGGCTTGATTTCTGACTTTTTTGGTTCCAGTGACAAAGCATAGTCGCCATTCACCAACCAAGGACTCAAAAGGATACGTCAGGTGTTGCTGTTTAGCTGCTTTTTCCGCTTGCAGCAAAGCATTGACCACGACTTCAGGATCAGGGCGCTCATTTCTCTGTCCTTGATACGCAGTTGCAGCGAGTGAGAGTACAGTGACAAAATCACCTGAGGCAAGGGAAGTTAAATCGGCTGTCATGAAGGCACTCCAGATTTTGCAACTTAATACTCTGGATAAATCATAACGCTAATATCTTTTAATTTTTTTGCTTAAATTTAGGAATTCTTCCCGGGTATTGCTTAAGGGACTATGGAAGTTAGTATTATCTACATAGCGTGAAAATAAGATGGAAGCTTTTAGCATCAATATTGACCATTAAATCTCATTAACAGTACTAGTGTACTGTTATATAATTAACTGAAATATAACACTGTGTTATTTTCTCTACTCAAAAGTTATACTTTGTTAATTCTATTGACAAAGTATCTAATAAAAATATTCAAGGTAAGTGTTAATGCGATATCGCTCAAGGGGCTGCTTCAAAGAAGCATTACACCTTTGAGGCAAACACTTTGTGAGCCTAGATAATTGCAGATGATACAAAGGATTATTGCAATACAGTTATGCTCCTTGCCATCGCTAATTGCTAAAAATAAGCAGCAATGAGCGATTTTCTTTTGTGTATAAACAGTCGTCTCAGGTAGCTAAAACATAACTTTTCAAAACCCAAAGATTTATTACGTAAATAGTTCTTTTTACTGTTTCTTCACTTGTCGTTAACTATGAATTGATAAATTTTTCTGGTATAAAAGTTGAAAGGAAATAAGCGAGTGGCTTTCTCACGACGTAGGTTTTTGACGCTGGCTGGAGCAACTGCTGCTGGTGTTACGGCTATTTCTCCGCTAGAAGCTTTCTATGCTAGGATTGCTCGTGGTGAAGGAGTATCCGGAGCTGGGTTTGGTCCACTCCAACCTAAACTAGCTGTGAATCATGCAGAGCTAGCTAACACCGTGATCGGTGATCTCAGGAATATTCCGCTTCTTGAGCTTCCACCTGGTTTCAATTACACTGCTATCTCAATCACTGGTCAAACTATGAGTGATGGTAATCCTGTCCCTGGTGATCATGATGGTATGGCTGCTTTCCGTGGTCCTGGAAGAAGTGTTATCCTAGTTCGCAATCATGAACTAGACGCGAATGAAAATAAGTTTGGTAATACTAGGGGAGTCATAGCACCTAGTGATAAAAAATATGACCAAATTAATTCAGGTGGTACGACGACTCTTGTTGTAGGACAAAATCGTGAGTTGTTGAAACACTTTGGTTCTCTAGCTGGCACAATTCGCAACTGTGCTGGCGGTCCAACACCTTGGGGAAGCTGGATCAGTTGTGAAGAAACCTTCAGCCAGAGCAGTACAGGGGTACCACATGGCTACAACTTTGAAGTTCCTGCTAGTTCCAAAATTGGTTTAGCCGATCCTATACCATTAAAAGCGATGGGACGCTTTAGCCATGAAGCGATCGCACTAGATCCAAAGACAGGCTACATCTACGAAACTGAAGATAGAGGAGATAGCTGTTTTTATCGTTTTGTACCTGCTGTAGGAAAAGCAAATGCGCCTGGACAATTGGCCCAAGGCGGCACTCTTTATGCTTTAGTGATCAAAAATAAGCCCACACTAAACACATCTAATAATTCTAACAACGCTGGAGGCGCTGAAGGGTTAGTTCCTGTCGGTCAGCCTTTACCTGTAGAATGGGTTCAAATAGAAGATGTTGATCCTGTACAAGATACTGTCCGTAAAGAAGCTCAATCTAAAGGTGCAGCCATCTTCTATCGAGGTGAAGGAGCTTGGTACGATAACAATCTGATCTATTTCATCTCCACTCAAGGCGGTCCGCCTGCTGTAGATAGTACGTACGGCAATGGTCAAGTGTGGATTTATAATCCTAGAGAAGAAACAATTACATTATTTGTTGAGGCTTCCCCTAGCGGAGAACTCCTTGATGAACCTGACAACATTACTGTTGCACCCTTCGGAGACCTTTTCCTTTGTGAAGATGGTGGTGGTGAACAATTCGTTGTCGGAGTCAATCAAAAGGGTGAGCTTTATCAGTTTGCACGTAACGCCATTGTTAGACCAGATCGTAATGGCGAACCTGATAACAGCGAGTTTGCGGGTGCTTGCTTTTCTCCTTATGGTGACACGTTATTTGTCAACACTCAAGGTGTTGGTATTACGTATTGTATTTGGGGACCGTGGCCGCGCCAGTACAGAAAGTTTAGGTAGATTTTGAGGAAAGGATAAAGTATAAATTTTGAAAAAATTCTCCTTTATTCTTCATACTTTTTAGTCAATAAGTTATATCTTAAGAAACCCAATTACCTCAATAAATTGGGTTTCTTTTTTGGCGTCAAATTCTTGTCAAGATATGAGGATTTTGATTTTTTTACTTCGTATTAATATAGTATAACGACTATTGTTGTAACTTCAAAAGCGCCATGTTATTTTAATGCGATCGCATAAAGGCATTTCAATTTAGAAAATGCAGACTTCCGGTTATAGATATTTCATTTTTGTGAGCTTTCTTTTCAAAACTTGTAAACCAACAATATTTTGACACGAAAAGGTTTTTGTATTAAAATCATATTAGATAATAATACAATTTTACGAAAGTTTAAATATTTTCTTTAAGAAAAGTTTTGTTGCTACATTTCCCTTAAGTTGATGAGGAGATAAAATTATGCTCACAATAGATCCCTCAAAATTATCCAAAGGGGAACTTCCCCATCCACCTGAGTTTGAGCGTGTGGAAGATGAGCGTCTCCATCGCAAACAGTGTCTGGCTGGGCAACTTCCACATCCACCTGAGTTTGAGCGTGTGGAAGATGAGCGTCTCCATCGCAAACAGCGTTTAGCTGCTGCCTTTCGTTTGTTTGCTCGTTACGGTTTTGATGAAGGTGTTGCTGGACACATCACTGCTCGTGACCCTGAGTTCCATGACCACTTTTGGGTAAATCCTTTTGGGATGTACTTTGGTCATATCCGAGTTTCGGACCTGCTACTGGTCAACGATAAGGGTGAGGTCGTTGAGGGTGATAAGCCAGTAAACGCTGCTGCTTTCGCCATACACTCTCAAATCCACCAAGCGCGACCAGATGTAGTAGGGGCTGCTCACACACATTCCGTGTACGGCAAAACCTGGTCAACCTTGGGACGTCTTCTTGATCCGTTGACTCAAGACGCTTGTGCTTTCTATGAAGACCACGCTTTGTTTGAGGACTATACTGGGATGGTGCTGGATTTGGAAGAAAGTCAGCGTATTGCCAATACTCTGGGACAAAAGAAAGCGGCGATTCTTCGCAACCACGGCTTACTGAGTGTTGGTCGTTCAGTTGATGAAGCAGCATGGTGGTTTATCACAATGGATCGCTGCTGTCAATCGCAGTTGATGGCCCAAGCAGCAGGAAAGCCAGTGCTGATTAACCCCGACACTGCTAGTCTGACTTCTCGTCAAGTTGGGTCACATTTCATGGGTTGGTTCAATTTCCAGTCACTGTATGACATGATTGTCCGTCAGCAACCTGACTTGCTGGATTGAGTAAGATTGTTCTTGCTCTTGGTAAACAATTCCATCGCGTTCACACAATGCTCTGAATTTCTGTCTGAGGGCAAACAGAGAATTTTGAACAAAGTTAAGCTAGTCGGAACAGAAGAATTTCCCGCGCTTTGGGAACTGGCGTAGCTAAAGCGCGGAGGCGCTACAGACAGAAATCCGGTGCTCTGTTTGCGAGTCAAATTCCGTCCCCCGCGCCTTGTTTTTTCTGATCTGCAAAAAACAGTTGTGTCTGACTCGCTCAAACACAACATGCTGGTTTCCACACATCCCACGAGGCTTTATGAGTTTCTTCTACTGTTTCTAAAAGAAGATGAACTAGACCTGGAATGAGTGAAGTCAATACTATCATCATCTCCAATTCTTTCACTACTCATGCTGTGCTTGTAATACTGTTGGTAATAGCTATATGAGGCAGGCGTGGTATCTTTGGACTTATTAGCTATCACTCCTAAAATCGGTGTACCAGACATTTGCAGATCGTCTAAAGCTTGTTGGAATATGGTACGTTTTAGCTTTCCTAATCCTGCGACTAGTACCAGTCCATTGGTATTAGCAGCCAGTAGGTTAGCATCTGCAAAACCCACCAAAGGTGGCGTGTCGTAGATTACCAAATCAAAAGAAGCTTGTAAGTCACTCATTAAATCCTGCATTTTGTGAGATGCAAGCAATCTAATTGAGTCAGGCGGAATTGGACCAGCACTGAGAACAAACAGGTTGTCTTCTAAGGGCGATCGCTCAATCACATTGTTCCAGTCTAGATCTTGTGCAATGACATCGGTTAATCCCTGAATATTCATCAGACCGACACGATTATGGATTGTGGGAGAGCGTAGATTTGCATCTACCAGTAGTACTCGCTGCCCCATTGCTGCGGCTGCGAGCGCTAGGTGTATAGCTACAGTCGTCTTACCATCTTCCTTAGCCGCTGAACTGATGACGAGTGAACGAATCGGTGTATCTGAGCTTAGAAGAAGAATATTGGTGTAAAGAGAGCGAAAAACTTCAAAAAAGGATGCTTTGGCTGCTTGTTGCATTCCACCAGATGTTTCTTGCCAAGCTAGTGCTCCTATTTCTTTTCTTAAGGGAACGACTCCTAGTAGCGGTAATCCAGTCGATTCCTTGAGGTCTTTGGAAGAGTATAGAACGTTGCTAAGCTTATCTGCAACTAAAGCTGCACCTGTACCCAGCAGCAAACCTAACAGTGTCCCCAAAGCTAAGTTTCGTTTGGCACTGCCTGGGCCAGTTTTTGGTTCATTGACTTCCTCTAGTTTGGGATCGAGTAACTTCCAGGAGGGCGATCTCAAAGCTTGCTCAATCTGCAATGCTTGTTTTTTAGCTGAAAATTGAATTAGACCTTCAGTCGCAATCTTTAAGTTCCGCTGAATATCATCGTATTCACGAATCACAACTGCTAAATTTCTGAGGTAATTATTGAAATAAGCAATTTTGTCTCCCAAAGATTTATCACGTGCTTGCAAGGTCCGGATACGGCTTTGATAATCTTTTTTCACCCGGTTTTCTTCCCCAGCTAGCATTGGCAGCAGATTTGCTTTCTGCCCCTCTAAGTATTGCAAACTGGGGTTTTCATTTGTGAATTTTGCTCCTGCTTTTTTGAGATCAATGTCTACTGTTTGGATTTGATCCAATATTTTTTGGTAGCGAGCGTTTTCGCTCAGCACCGAATTCCCAGCCCTTTCACCTGGCTGTTGGGCTAACTCCCGTTTTAAATCTTCATAGGTAGCTAGCATTTGTTCTAGCTGTACGCGATTTTCTGCTTGTTGTTGGGTTAAAGTCGCGATTTGTTGAGAAATTTCTTGAGCTTTCTGTGCTGGTTCAACCAAGTCATGCCTTTGTCGAATGATTCGCTGTCTTTCTTGCCAAGCTCTAACCCGATTCTCTAAAGGCTGTTCTTGCTGTCTAACAAAGCTAATTGCCTGATTCACATCCTCTAGACGCTCGTTGACACTATACTCCACGTAAGTTTTTTGAAGTTTAGTTAAGACATCGCGAACTAGTTCCTTGTCTGCAGATGTGTATGTGACTTCTAAGATGTTTGGTTTTCCGGATGCTATTTGTAAGCCGCCGACTATTGAGTCGTAATCTAGCTTCGGATATTTAGTTTTGTACTTCTCCTGAAGCTCTTCGACAACTTTGTCTAGCACTTTACGACTTTCTAAAACTTGAATCGTCGTTATAACTGGTTCTGTTAACTCAGGAGATGCTATTCCTTGTTGTGAACTCAGGCTTTGAGGGATATTGGCTACTGCCCGACCCTCACCAGTCACAGGCTTTGTTAAAATCTCAAACCGACCTTGATACACTGGGGGATCTGTTTCTGCCTTCAACACGGCTGCTGTGGCTATCACGCCTGTTACACCAGCAATCAATAATGCGCGACGCCGTAGAGTTGCCCCAACTTGACCGAGATTCAATCCACCTTCTTCATTTGACTGGGCTGTGTAGGCTTGTGACAACGGGTGAGGATATTTGTCTGACTTCAGCATAGCCTTAGTAACTTCTCTAAGTTGTGGTTTTCCGTAGTTGCACGCTTTCGAGCTAAACCTTGGTATACATTTATCTAATGTGCTCAAGTACCAAATTGTTTGATATTAACATCAACGTTGGTGAACCCATTAGTGAATGGCGCAGTTTTGATACTCTTAAGGCAATTTAAGTTTTACCCTAAACCAAGTGATAGATACTTTAACCCTGTCTGAAGTCCCGAAAAAATACTAATAACACCGCAGCAATGCACTTAAGTATATTATTCTTATACACTCAATACTCTTCCGGATAAAATTTAATGATATTAATTTAACTTTATTTATTTTAGGTATACACTGATTGCGATCTTGCACTGCCAATCAAAGGTGTAAGGGTGTAAGGGGAGCCAGTGCGTTGGGCGGGTTTCCCGACTTGAAGCACCTGGCGTTGTAAGGGTGTAAGGAAAAAGGTGTTTGCTTCATTCGTAGCGGGTGGTGCACCGCCCGTGGGGCGCTCCGAAGAAACACTCTTGAGGGAGGGAGTGAGGAAGTGAGAGTGAAATGTCTGTTTCATGCATAACAAATGGCGCACTGGCTGTAGGGTGCTTTCAACCAAGATGCCGAACTTATTCTCTCTTTCTAACTGGGGCGCTAGGATTCGAACCTAGGGATGGCGGGACCAAAACCCGCTGCCTTACCACTTGGCTACGCCCCATCAATTTGTCTTTAAATAATATAGCAACAATTGAGGGGGTAGTGTCAAGTACTTCGCGATTTGACTTGAGGAGAATTTTATCAAATCGAAGAGGCATTCACCCGTGAAACTATAAGCCCAGGCTATGTCTATGGGTTCCACCACTGGGCTAGCCATAGACACGGGTTTTGTCAAAAGCCAAGGCTTATAATTCATCGACTATCAACTCTCCCATTGGGGCGCTGAATAATTGTTTCTAGAACCCGCCGCTTCGCCTTTGGATCAATACTTACCAAGCGCACATACTCATTGCTATATTCCCCTAGACAGGATTCCACAGTTGATATTGCATCTTGTTCGCCGGTTATTGGGCTTGTGATGCAACTTTGCCAGGAACCTATGCGGAAGCGGCGCTCATCTACATGCTCAATACCTATTCTGTAACCTTGAGACAATATCTGACGTATCTGTTCTTGGGCTTCTAAGCTCAAATGGCTATTCGATACCTGTTGTTTCTGGAATTTATTAGATATTACAGGTTCGCTTGCGCGATCGCTTGACGGTTGAGTATTTGGTGTCACGCCACCAGAAGATGCAAATTGATTACGAGAGTACAAATCGCTTGACGGTTGAGTATTTGGTGTCACGCCACCAGAAGCTGCGGATTGATTACGAGAGTACAAGCCGCGATTATACTGACTCACCAGTTGAGAATTCTCGACTCGCTGCTGTTCACCAACCATCAACTTGCCCATCTCAATTAAGTTAGATAAGCTGAAATTAGGCTTTCTGAATTGTGGTGGACCTTCAAGGCTGTTAACCACACGTTGAGATACCCGCTCAATTCCTGTTTCATGTATGAAGTTGCGAATTTGTTCATCATATATTCGGGCACGCGAAGCGCTGAAAAAGTCTATCGATTGATTTGGGAATGTATCGACTAACTTTTCAACTTCTTGACGTGAAAGTCCATCTTCACTAAAAATCCCGCCGACAATGCCAACTTTTTCATCTCGGTCTGGGTCCCAGTAAAATTTCTCCATCCGACCATCCCGAATTAAAGGCGCATAAAGAGTGGAGAAATCATTACCTGTTACCAGAATCGGTACACGATGTAAAGGCGTTGCGTCGTAACTACCAGGAAGTTGCACATCTGTGGGATTGTCGGCAATATTCATCAGTGTGGCATTCACCAACTGAGTGTTGACTGTGTATTGAGTCCCTTCATCAAAGCGTCCCGCACCTGCATCCAAATCATTAATCATGATCACGCACATTCTGCCACGCACGCGAATGAGTTCCGCTGTTTCTCGATAGCGCAGACGAATCAGACGTGCTGGATCTCCTGCATCTGGACTTTCGAGTTCGCCACCGGATATGTGAGTCACTTCAATACCCATTTTCTCAAAGACTAACTCACATTGAAACGACTTGCCCTCGCCTTTGCGTCCGTGAATTCCTAAAATTAAGGGAACTCGAACACCAGGAATATCGAGATAATTTTTGGTGATGTGAACTGCAAGTTTATCCAGAAAGCGGGGAGAAATGTAGTAGCTCATAAATCTCGTCAATAATTTGAATCCCTGATAGGGATGAGTAACCCCTGCCAACCTAAAGTCTACAATGATTTCAGGTGATAGTTGGTTGGCTTCCTTCAAATCATATTATTTTTTTTGACAACTAATTTTCATTCATTTTGAAATAAAAAATATTTTCTGTTTTTATTTAAGTAAATACTTTTTCTTATATAGGAAATCGGTTTGGTTTATTAACGAACTCGTTGAGCCAGGGAACGCTTAACATACACTGTACTAAGTTCCGTTCCGAAATCAAATATAAATCCTATATTTTAAAATATACGTATATTTTTTTAACTGTGAGTGGAAGCACAACTTGGAATCACAAAGATAGTTCGATGATTAATTTTTTTGCATCTACTTAATACTTTACAAAAAGTGCGCGCGACACTAGCTAAATAGTAAAAAAACAGAGGTAGAGTTATCTACCTCTTTTTTTTGGGAGATGAATCAATTATTTACAGTTCTCTTACGAACTAATTCCAACTTATCAGCTTTAGTATCTGCTGCTATTGGGTTTGTGAACGATAAAGCTGAGAACTTGGCACTGCTTGATGTTGTCAAAACCAACAACGCGGATAAAGTTATTACCGTACTGAGAACGGCAAGCTTGGACTTCGTTTAGTACTTCTTGAGTAGATCTTGCTCCAAACAGAGGCAGTTTCCACAGAGTCCAGTAATATACTGTTGGCTCCGAATTCTCGTTAAATTCAATGGCTGGAATGTAACCTTGGTTGAGAATGTACTGGATTTGCTTGGAAATTTGAGCATCGGAGAGAGGAGGCAGATAAGAAAGGGTTTCGTAGCGACGCTCTTTTGAAAAGGTTTGCATAAGTGATGATAATGGGTTGCGGTTGATATTCAGTTATCAGTTATCAGTTATCAGTTATCAGTTATTAAGTGTTCACCGTATGGCGCTCGGCCACGCCTTACGGCTATCGGGAACGCGGGTCGCCTGGGCATGGGAAAACGCCGAATACGCGCGTTTACTCACTGTTAACTGTTCACTGTTCAATGTTTGGATCTGAAGTTGCTTGTGTTTCTGATTCAGGACTGGGATCTGATGTATTTATTTGCGTCATTCGCTCAAGATGCTGGCGACGGTGTTCCATATTGGCTTGTTGAATACCGGTGCGAACCATTTCGGGTAAGTATCCTGCAACTTGTTCCGCTATGTGTTCTCTAACAGTCATTATCCGCAAAGCCAATTCGGGCTTCTCTTGAAAGAGTTGCTTAACGTACGCTTCTCCATCCTGAATTTTATCAGCAGAAAAGCGTTGTAGCCAAAGTGCCAAGGGAGGATTTGTTTCGCTAACTTGAGCCAATACCGTTTTTAGTGCCTGATAAGTCAGGTAACTTTGCAGCGTCTTGGCTGTGTCCTTCGCAATTTGTTTAATATCCATGCTTGACCCCAGCCCTAGAATAGGTAAGAAGTAATAAGTCAAAAGTAATGAGAAAGAAGGATTATTTTCTTTTACTTTTTAACTTCTTACTTGATGATCAGACGGTATCGACTGATTCAAACTCGAACTTAATTTCCTTCCACAGTTCGCAAGCAGCTGCCAGTTCAGGAGACCACTTAGCAGCTTCGCGGATAACGTCGTTACCTTCACGAGCCAAGTTGCGACCTTCGTTACGAGCTTGGATACAAGCTTCCAGGGCAACGCGGTTAGCGGCTGCGCCAGGAGCATTACCCCAAGGGTGACCGAGAGTACCACCACCAAATTGCAGTACGGAGTCATCACCGAAGATTTCTACCAGTGCAGGCATATGCCAAATGTGGATACCACCTGAAGCAACTGCCATTACACCAGGCATAGAAGCCCAGTCTTGGGTGAAGTAGATACCGCGCTCTCTGTCTTGCTCAACATAGTTTTCACGCAGTAGATCGACGAAGCCCATTGTAATTGCGCGATCGCCTTCCAATTTACCAACAACGGTTCCCGTGTGGATGTGATCACCACCAGACATCCGCAGAGTCTTAGCCAAAACGCGGAAGTGGATACCGTGGTTCTTTTGACGGTCGATAACCGCGTGCATCGCGCGGTGGATGTGCAACAACAAACCGTTGTCACGACACCAGCGAGCTAATGTGGTGTTAGCGGTGAAGCCTGCTGTTAGGTAGTCGTGCATGATGATGGGCATTTTGAGTTCTTTAGCGTACTCTGCCCGCTTCAGCATTTCTTCGCACGTAGGAGCAGTCACGTTCAAGTAGTGACCTTTGATTTCACCTGTTTCCGCTTGTGCTTTGTGGATAGCGTCAGCAACAAATAAGAAGCGATCGCGCCACCGTTGGAATGGTGCGGAGTTGATGTTTTCGTCGTCTTTGGTGAAGTCCAAACCACCACGCAAGCACTCATAAACTGCGCGTCCGTAGTTCTTAGCAGACAAACCCAACTTGGGCTTAATCGTACAACCCAACAGAGGACGACCGTACTTGTTCAGTTTGTCGCGCTCAACTTGAATACCATGTGGAGGTCCTTGGAACGTCTTGAGGTAAGCAACAGGAATCCGCAAGTCTTCCAGACGCAGCGCTTTGAGGGCTTTGAAACCAAACACGTTTCCTACAATCGAGGTCAACATGTTGGTTACAGAGCCTTCTTCAAACAGATCCAACGGATAGGCCACGTAAGCAATGAATTGGTTACCTTCGCCAGGAACTGGTTCGATGTCGTAACAACGACCTTTGTAGCGATCTAAGTAGGTGAGCAAGTCTGTCCATACGGTTGTCCAGGTACCGGTGGAAGACTCAGCAGCCACCGCAGCGCCTGCTTCTTCCGGTGGAACTCCAGGCTGGGGTGTTACGCGGAATGCCGCCAAAATATCTGTATCTTTTGGAGTGTAGTCGGGGGTGTAATACGTTAGTCTGTAATCTTTTACCCCAGCTTGGTAGCCTGATTTCGTCTGAGTCCTGGTTTGCGCGTAAGACATAATTCCCTTCCAAGAAGTCACTCTTTTTACTTACAAATTGCGTCACGTGCTGCTTTCCTGACTTCAAATTTATCCCCTGTCATTGAGGGATAGGTAGAAAACATTTTGTGTTATGGGTTGCTTCTTGCAGTCAATTGTGGTTTGCCTGCAATTCTTGACAAAACATCCTAAATGTGTTCTTTGAAAGACAAAGGTTACACGTTGCGTAATTTGTAGCTCGTTTCACAATATATCAAGAATGTCATAAGTTATTCTTTGAATATTTTTAAGTTTTATATTTAAATTTGTTATTAAATAATATTTTAAACATTTTGTTAAGAATGCTTTACAAAATGGATGTAATGTAATAATTTTCTGTTGCAAAGCGTAAGAGTGTAGGTACGGAAAATTTCACTACACCCCATAGCCCATATCCAACCTGAACAAACAAGGATGGTGCTTAAATCGTATGCAAATTCCTCAACTTGAAACCCAACGTCTTATCCTACGGGGATTTCGCGAGGAAGACCTTGATGCTTACACTCAGATGTGCAGCGACCCCGAAGTTATGCGCTACATTGGCGAAGGAAAACCTTTATCCCGTTGGGAGTCTTGGCGAAGTATGGCAATGATGCTTGGTCATTGGCAACTACGAGGATATGGTATGTGGGCTGTTGAGGAACGTTCTAGCGGTGAAATGATTGGGCGGATAGGCTGCTGGAAACCTGAAGGCTGGATTGGTTTTGAAATTGGTTGGACGTTGCGACGAACTTATTGGGGACATGGTTTTGCAACAGAAGCAGCAAAGGTAACGATGAATTATGCTTTTGGTGAGTTACAGCAATCCCATGTGATTAGTTTAATTCGTCCGCAGAATACTGCTTCAATCAGAGTTGCCCAGAGATTAGGAGAAAAACTGGAAGGAAAGACAGAAATGTTTGGAAGTGAGGCGGTTATCTACGGTATTCATCAAGAAGATTGGTTAGCAGGAAATTTGTATAAGTCTTGTAATTCTTCTTTCAAGGAGAGAGGTTGGTAACCTAAATTAAAAGCTTTGGTACTGTCCAAAGAAACGTCAGATGGTCTTGGTGCTGACATTTTTACGTCTTGCTGTAGGCACGCTTTTAGTTGATTGGCAGGAATGTAAAAAATCTCTACTAATAAACGGCCAAAATCATAGCGTGAAATTCTTTCTTTCCCTCCTAAGTGAATGTGTCCGTTAACTTTTTCTAATGCCAATAACAACCCTTTCGCTGCAGTTTTGCCACTGACGGGTGTTCGGAATTCATCTGTGAATAAATTTAATTCTTTGCCTTCTTGAAGAGTCTGAATAAATGATTGTATAAAGCTTGTTGCTGTCGGTGTTTCCATCCCAAACATTAATGGCATACGACAAATAGCAGTCATGGGATAACGTTCTAGCATACCTTTCTCAGCCATGACTTTTTGCTCACCATAAATATTAACAGGGCATACAGGATCAGTTTCACGATAAGGAGCGTTTAAACCATCAAAAACCAAATCTGTTGATGTAAAAGCGCAAGGAATAGAATCATCGGCACAAAGTCCAGCAATATTACAGGATGCTGTGACATTGATTGCATATGATTCCTCTACATGAGTTTGACAAAAATTTGGTTGAGATAGTGCAGCGGTGTGGATGACGGCTGTTGGTTGAAAGTCAGTAAATATTTGTTTGAGTTGTTGAAAATCTGTCAAATCAACTTTCAGCATTTTGATGCCTGGAATTTCTAAAGAATGAGAAAAGTAAGTTCCATAGACTGAGTATTCTTGTTTTGCAATCTGGCAAAGATGATATCCTAAAAAACCACTAGCACCAGTAATTAATAGTTTTTTCATATTTAAAATGTATACTCTAACGCAGTTAACCTATGTTAAAAATATCACAAAATTGTGTAAATCTCTGTCAAATATATGTCTTAAAAAAGACATATATTTGACAGAAATAATTTGACTGTAGGCATTATTGGTGCTGCGGCGGGTGTTGCTGGTTTAGTCTTGGCGTAAGGTGTTGCTATTGGCTGGACTCCAGGTATATTCGCCTTCGGCTCAAAAGACCGCTTTTCTTGCGCCTTGCAACCCGACACACAAAACGGCGGTGAGGTGTGGATGGTAATGTATCGTAATGATCAGGGTACCAAGCCCTGGCCCAAGATGATCAACAGCTTTGGTGATGGCTGGAATACTCAGAAGCGGTGCGATACTATCGCCCAACGCTTGGAAAGCTTTCGCCAAGATGGTTTAATTGGATTTAGTCATCGCTCTGACCCCAAAACACCTGGCAGCTGAGGATCTCAAAGCTGGATCAAATAGTAGTAAATAACATACAGTGTGAAATGAGTATTGAATGAGGTACCCACTGCTAGCCAACCAAAAAGTTAGTATTAATTGCTTGGACTGTATTACGCGCTCCTGTCAAATTTAGCCCAATACTGCTGAGATAACTCAGGTCATGATAGACGCTGGTGACTCCAGACTGCACTTGGTAAGTTGAAGTTTCTGCCTGTACGGGTGCAACTGATACAAAAGCTGCTATAGTGCCCGCAAGAATTGCCTGAACCTGGGGAAAACGCATAGATAATCCTCCGGCAATTATATAACGTAAAACACAGCTTTACTCGTACACCTTGGCGATAGGAGGATGTCAATTGACAAATTTAAATCGAGGGAATGACCAGAAGTCAGGGTTTGTGCGTAGTTGTTTGTTTACACTACACTTTTCAGTGATGGTTACAATTGCAGTTGCTCCATCTGTCCGTGCTGGATTATTTAATAGTCCTGTTGATCAATTGCCTGTCTCAGAACGGGTAAAATTGAGGAATGGTCAGGTTTTAGTCACTGGAGATAAAGGAAAATACACCGCTATTATTTTGGTGACAGGTTCGCAAGATATTGCTTGGGAAGTGCTGACTGATTATGATCATTTTTCTAAATTTTTGCCTAATACTGTGTCGGGTAAAGTGATTACGGTGAATGGCAATCAGAAAGTGGTGGAACAGGTAGATACGCGTCAGGTATTCTTAATGAATGTTCAATCACGCATCCGTTCAGCTACTACTGAAACTCCAAAAAGCCGCATAGATTTCCGTCAAATTGATGGAGATTTGCAAAGCTTGGAAGGATACTGGAAAATTGAACCTGTAGCTCCCTATTCTGGTGCAAAGGCGAATCAAGTTTTAATTACCCAGGTGGTGGAAGCTCAACCAAAATCGGGAACCCCAAAGAAAATCTTCTACAGTCTTTTTAAAAATTCACTGGGTGAGATTATGATTGCGATTAGGAAAGAAGTCGATAGGCGAACTCCTAATCGCAAAACCTTATAGAACCCATTTGGTATCTTTACATTCTCCGGTATAATAATCCAAGGTATTAGCTATCAAATACAAACTTACTCAAATCGTGCGAACACTGTGCACATCTGTTTGTGGAAGTTGCTTGGCACCTTCAATAACTTGAGTTGATTAAGAGGTTGCACCAAAAAGCGATCGCCCTGTCTTGTTACGTGCAGCTATTGCTTAACCCCACCCTCTGGCAGATACTATAAAGCAGCGGTTGAACTCAAGCGTCCTGGTGCGATAATATAACAATGCCGATAGAATCCAATTCCAACTCATCCGAGTCTGGTAAACCAGAACCTGTTCTTGAAGACAACTTACAACCAGATGATTTCGAGGACGTAGGTGAAAATGGCTTTGTACCAGATGAACTCGCTACTCAAAAAGCCCTTTCCGCAGTTTCTGCTCTCCAATCTCCGCGCAATACAGCAGTTCTTCAACAAGCACGTTCCATCCTGCAAGGACGTACTCAACCTCTAACAGTGAAACCTAGGGCTTTGTTGTTTATCTTTGTGGCGATCGCCATCACCTTTTTCGGAATTGCCATTAATAACTGGTTGATTGGTATGTCGGGAACACTGCTAGCTTTGCTGATCTCATTAGCTGTGCTGTTACCAGCAGTCATAAATGGAATACGAAATTGGTTTTCGGCTCAAGAACGGGCGCTGTTTATTGCTTTTTTAGGACTTGTAGCAAGTCTGATTGGCTTTGTGAAGTTCAGTGGATTGGGCGATCGCATCTTAGCTGTTGGACGCCGAATCAACTGGGAAGCCTCTGGAACACTGGCGGAATGGTTTGGCGCTTTGGGACAAATTCTCATCGCCGTTATTGCGGTGTATGTTGCTTGGCGACAGTACGTTATTTCCAAAGACTTGACGATTCAGCAAAACCTGCTCACTGTTCAACAAAATATTATTACCCAACAGCAGACAATTGATTCTTATTTCCAAGGTGTTTCTGATTTAGTATTGGATGAAGAAGGGTTATTAGAAGATTGGCCCCAAGAGAGGATGATTGCTGAAGGACGCACAGCAGCAATTTTGAGTAGTGTGGATGGTAGTGGTAAAGCGAAAATTCTCCGTTTTCTCTCGCGTTCCAAATTGCTGACACCTTTGAAGCGCGATCGCCACCTTGGTCGAGCTATTCTTGATGGTAATGGTGGTTATGCAGAAGATCGAAAGGCGGGTTTGCGTGTCATCGATTTAGGCGTGATGCTTGCTGGTGCAGATCTTGGTGGTACTGATTTGCGTTGGACTGATCTTTCGGAAGCAAATCTTGTCCGCGCTGATCTGACTGGTTGTGACTTAGTAAAAGCTAACCTCTCCCGGACTATATTATATGAAGCAAAACTTGATGGTGCAGATTTGAACGGAATTCGCTTATTTTATGGTTTTCCTGAAACCGCCTCACCCCGCAGCCGCACTGAACCGCCCAATTATCAAACTGGTGAACACACAGGGGCTGTTGTAGAAGATGTTAATTTCACTGATGTCCAGCGAATGTCTGAGGCTGCGCGTTACTATTGCTGCGCTTGGGGAGGCGAAAAAACTAGAGGTACTATCCCTGGTGGTTGCGAAGGAATTCCGAATAAGTTAGGTAAATAATTACAAACAACAAGCAAAACCTTGGATAGAGATATCAAAAAATTTTTTCAGCTATAAAACAAAAGTAGAAAACCTTAACACATCTTGCACGACTTGAGACGGATTTTTTTCATACATCTGTATGGATCGCTCAAGCGCACAAAAATATCTTCTTCTTTTAACGGAAGTGCATAATATGCATGAAAATCTTATTAAAGATAATACATCTATAAATAATACTTTTCCGAAAGCTAATCTCATAGAAATACAATTGGTGAGGGCAGAACCGCAGATCACACCGTCACACGGGACAAAACAGCAACAAACAGCGACGCCCGATAAAATACTGTTTTGGCTTCCCTTCAGCCTAATCACCTTTTTGATGATTGTTGCTTTTCGGCTTTCAAATGCTAGGAAAGTTACACAACATAGATCGACAAGCGCCAAAACCCTCGATCTAGTTCCCTGTAAGAAATGTCAATACTTTAAAAATAATCCTTATCTCAAATGTGCGATACATCCAACGACTGCTTTAACCGAAGAAGCCATCAATTGCTCTGATTACTCTCCTAACAAGGAACATCGTTGAAGACTTAGTAATTAAGAATATAGAACTCAGAACTCAGAATTCAGTTATCAATTCATTGCTGAGTTCTGAGTTCTTTTTTAGTTATGACTTCACGACTGTTGCTTTATGCTTGTGTTGTGGAGTTAGATTGATTCAAAGCAGAACGAGCATTCAACGACAGCATCACGCGTGAAATACCAGTGGAGAGAACACTGACACCGACCAATGTCCCAATAACCCAGGGAGCATCGAAGGGCCATTGGAACCAAATCATTGCACCCAAGACTAAGGTAACGATACCATTACCTAGTGCCCAAGTCCAGTTTTGTTGCGGACGCAGCCGGAATGCCAGAATTAGCTCAAATACACCTTCCGTTAGTAGAAAGCTACCTAACAATAGAGTCAGTGTCAGAATTCCTGTAAAAGGATAAACAAACAGCATCACGCCTGTTGCGAAGTAGAGAATACTAAGCAGGATTTTCCAAACAAAGCCTCCCTCGTTGCGGGTTTGAAATGCATAACCTAGCTTTGCTGCGCCCGAAGAAATAAGAATTAAAGCAATCCAAGTTTCAGCGAAGATTGTAGAAACAGAAGGTAAAGCAACTGCAATAATTCCCAAAACAGTTACGAGAATGCCAATTAAGAGCGAATTATTAATCCCCTTGTTGATATCACCAGAAATGTTGCTTGTCATAAAAATCTTTTCCCCTGTAGTTAATTGAACTCTACGATTTAGGCTAGAAAATTTCTCAAGCATTTTGTAGACCCCTTAGATATACGTCCAACGAAGTTCTACCCCTTGATACAAATATCCTAATAACTGCTAAAAATAATTCTCCCCTTTTGTTCCTCCCTATCCCCACCTAGCCATATTTCTAGGGTGAATTCCCCCCATTCTTCTGATGTCATCTATATGGATAAAACGGCACGATCGCAACATATAGAAAAGTTACTCCTGTTTTATCCATCAAGAAGTAGAGGAATTAAATGTCTTCATCTAACGCCTTAATGGCTTTGTCCAACAATATAGCTGACATTGTAGAGCAAGTTGGTGGTGCTGTTGTTGCCGTGAACGCTGGTAGGCGTATTTCTCCTAGTGGTATTCACTGGCGCAAAGGAATTATCGTCACTTCTGATGAGTCACTCCGCCGCTATGACGAAATCACAGTTACTCTATCAAATGGTAGTACTGTACCCATCACACTCATAGGACGTGACTCTACCACTGATATCGCTGTTTTCAAGGTAGAAAATGCAGAAATCCCGGTGGCGAACATCGGCGACGCCAAAACACTAAAAGTTGGTCATCTGGTACTCGGGCTAGGAAGAAGTAGCGAAGGTGACATCCGAGCCGCTATAGGTGCAGTGAGTGTTGTCAGTGGTGCTTGGCGGAGTATGAACGGTGGTAATATAGACCAATTCATCCGTCCAGACATCACACTTTATCCTGGTTTTGCTGGTGGACCACTTGTAGATGCGGCGGCTTGCGTGGTAGGAATGAACACATCGGGACGACGCGGTACTGCTCTGACTATCCCAGCTTCTACAGTTAATCGGGTGATTGACCAACTTTTGGCAAAAGGACATATTGCACGCGGTTACCTGGGTTTAGGAATGCAACCCGTACGTTTACCAAACAACCTGAGAACAGCACTCAATTTAACTTCTGTTGGTGGAGTGATTGTTGTTAATGTAGAGCCAAATGCACCTGCTGACAAGGCTGGTGTGTTGATTGGGGATGTGTTGGTCAGTTTTGATGGGACTTTGGTAGATGATACAGGTGATGTGTTGGCATTTTTGAATAGTGGCGATCGCGTTGGCAAAACCGTCAAAGTGCAAGTCATCCGAGGTGGCGTGTTAGTTGAGTTAGCAATCGCAATTGGCGAAAGATCCGCAAGCGAAGAGTGATAGCAATAGTTATCAGTGAACAGTGAACAGTTATCAGTTATCACTGTTCACTGATTTAAAATTCAAAATTCATAAGGTACAGGACTATAACATGAATCTCACAACAATCACACACTTGAGTGATGAATTCGCATCGGTGGCTGAAAATCTACGCAAAGTGACTGTGAAAGTGCGTAGTAGTTCTTTTGGAAGTGGTTCTGGTGTTATCTGGCAAACCACAGAGGGAAGTAGTTTAATTATTACAAATGCCCATGTCGCTACCAACAACAGAGCAACTGTGGAACTCTGGGATGGACGAGTTTTTGAGGCTGTACGTACTAATATAGACCCAACAAAGGATTTAGCTGCTCTCAAAATTGACGCGACTGATTTACCCACTGCAACTATCGGTCATTCTGATGCTTTACGCGTGGGTGAATTGGTTTTAGCTGTTGGTAATCCTTTTGGTGATAGCGGTGCTGTGACAACCGGGATTATTCACGCCAATCATCAACGTGTAGTCATGGCTGATATTGTGCTGTTTCCTGGTAATTCTGGTGGTCCACTTGCTGACTGTCTTGGGCGAGTCATCGGAATTAACACCATGATTGTCAACAATTTGGCTGTAGCAATACCAAGCCTTACTGTAGAACATTTTTTGCATGGAAATCGTCAAAAGCTTGGTGTGACGCTGCAACCTGTGCTGGTGAATTCAACCAACAAACGCAATTTGGGTTTATTGGTGTTGTCGGTCAATTCTGGAAGTGCTGCTGAAGCTGCTGGTGTCCTTGTTGGTGATGTCCTTATTGGAGTTTCAGGAAAATTGTTTACCAGTCCTCATGATTTAAGCAACTATCTTGAGGACACCAACAACAGCGAACCACTACCGTTACAAATTCTGCGCGGCGGACGGCAATTAGTTTGTCAGGTGGCGGAGGTGGTATGATTCGAGTGTTTGTAGTTGCTGCTTCCCCTGTGGTGCGAGCTGGGTTATCAGCTGTCGTGGCGACGAGTTCTAAACTCACAGTCGTAGGTACTGCATCAGATTTGGATGCATTGACAAGGGAATTTGAGCAACTACAACCCGATGTGCTGCTGTTGGATGTCAGTGGTCACTTTCAAGAATTAGTCTGGGAAAAATTGCTTTCTTCACAACAGCAGCCATACCCTGCAATTGTTGTTCTAACTGATGAACTCGATAGTCTAGACTTGGAAGCAGCGCTGCGTGCTGGTGTGCGCAGTATATTGCCAAGTAGCAGTACAGAGTCGGAAATTGTCGCGGCTGTTGAGGCGATCGCCCTCGGACTTGTTGTGCTGCACTCTGATACTATCGAGTTTCTGCTTCCTTTAAAAGAGTCGAGTGTGCGGGACAAACAGACGACAAATCCTGTGCAAGCACTGACACCACGAGAAATAGAAGTTTTGCAGATGCTTGGTTCTGGATTGAGTAATAAGGCGATCGCCAAACGTCTCAATATCTCCGAACACACTGTTAAGTTTCATGTCTCATCTATTTTTCAAAAGCTGAGTGTCTCTACACGTACAGAAGCTGTGACTGTTGGTGTGAGGCTGGGTTTAATCATGTTGTGACAAGTCCTCACTCATTTTCGCTTAGTTTTTTCGGCTTTTTGGCTGTTAATCCCCAATTATGTCTGTCTAATGGGGGATTTTCTCATATGTATGGTTAACATAAGGTTATACATACACCAAAAATTGGTTAATTAAAGGTTATAAATACATCAGTTTTCACTGTATATTCAGTTCATTTTTGAAAGTTGTAGTTGAGGAGTGCCATAGCCCCCAAAATCGGAGATAAAGTGTTGATTTTACGTCCAGCATATGTGGCTGGACGAGTTGGAAAAATCTGTGCCAAAGAAGTCTTATCAGGCGATTATCCTAGGGAACGCTGGCTGATTCGGGTGGATTCACAAGACATTGTCGTATCTTTAAATTCAAAAGAATTTGAGGTAGTCAGCGATGATTTTGAGATATCTTAGGTGATATCTGAGGATCATTCGTTGCCAATTCCTAATTCTTTTTTGCTGCGTTTAAGCTGTTTCCAAAGTTCGTCAATCTTTTGATAAGCTTCTTGTGGTGCTAGTTTCCCTGATGTTTCTAAACAACTGATGTAGCTAACCTTGTGAGAAAATTCTTGGAGATTGGCGTTAAACACGAGATTTTCTGGCTTGATTTGACCGTAGTAGCGAGCGCGAGGGTAGAGAAGTTTTTCTTTGTCTCTTTGATCAGAGTGTTCCATGAGTCTACCTCCTATTCATAAATTTACTTTAATAGTATTTAATTTAAATTTAACCATTGTAATTTTTATTACAATAAGATCAGCTTTATTTACATATTCTCTTCCGAATTTTATATTCTACCAACTAAGTTAGTGAAACAGAGCGAAATTAGAGCTGGTTGCCTTGATTAATCTATGCGCTAGATTAATTTTTACTTCACAAGTTTTTTCAACAATTCCATCAAATATGCGTTTTTTAACCGAAACTTCATCCTTAAGTACGATAAATCGAGCTAATAACCGTATTTTTATGAAGGTTCTTAAAACTATAACATGACAGCGTCAAACACAATCCAGCTATCTTTAGCTTGTTCTCACTTAAGACGGTGGAGGGTGAGTAGATGCTTGGGTATTGGATTTTGGTGCTTGAAAACCTTACTAGGTCTACGTTTTCTAAAATATCTAAATTTCTGAATTAACCTGCGGAATATTAAGTAAAGTTCTGGGCAAAAAATTTGAGCACACTGAATTATTTATTGTTATTTTTAATCTTATTTTAACCTAAACTTAATTTACAGTAAATCTTTCAATTTGCCGTAGGTTACAGCACTATGGTCAAAACCAACGATCCCACCATTGTTTTGCTGCTGCTTTTCGGTGGTGTGATGTTACTTTTATATGGAGTGCGGCTAGTCACAGATGCTATGGAACGGGCTTTGGGGGCACGTTTGCGCCTTGCGATGATGACACTTGCCGAGCGCCCCTTTGCAGCTTTTGTGACCGGTGTTATAACAACTGTGCTTACTCAAAGTTCTTCCGCGACTGCCTCTGTGCTCGTTGGATTGGTGAGTACTCAGTTAGTGCCGTTAGCAGCGGCAGCAATCATGCTACAGGGAGCTGCAGTTGGTTCTACATTGGTCGTGCAACTGCTGGCGTTTCATATCACTGACTACGCCTTAGAACTATTAGGACTGGGCGCGGCAGTAGCCATATTCACTGACCGCAGCACAGCTTTACGTCCAATAGGTAGGGGGATTTTCAGCTTTGGACTCGTGTTGGTAGGGTTGGCGATGATTGATGCAAGTAGTGCTCCCATCACCGCTAGTCCTATTACCAAAGCAGTTCTTGAGACGCTTTCTAGTTCACCTGTGATATTGACATTGACAGGCACAATCCTTGCGATCGTCTTTGTCTCAAGCACAGCCACTATTGGTCTAGTGTTGGTGCTAGCAGCAGGTGGGGCACTACCACTGTCTGCAGCACTGGCGATGACACTAGGTGCCAATGTAGGGACGACAATTGCACCATTGTTAACAGCCTTGAATCGAGGCAGTATCACTGGGCGTAGACTGGCGTTGATATATGTAGGTACGAGATTACTCGGGGCTACCGTAGCGCTGTTTGTGCTCAACCCGTTGACAGCACTACTGCATAGCCTGCCACTTTCAATTGCCGCTGTCATTTCGCTTTTCCACCTGGGATTTAACCTCCTGCTGGCACTTCTGTTCGCTCCACTGGTTAATCAGATAGCACAGCTAGCGACTACACTATTACCTGAACCGACTAGTACCCAGAAGTCAGGGGCACGTTACCTTGACTCCGCTGCTTTGTCTGTTCCTGCTGTAGCACTCGGGCAAGCAATGCGTGAAATCCTCAGGATGGCTGATTTGGCAGCACAGATGTTGCAGTTGAGCATCCATGCTTTTGAAGACGCGGGCAAAGACATACCCAAACGCATTGCCCAGTTAGATGATCATCTCGACGAGATAGAAATAGCAATTAAGCGCTACCTAACACAGCTTGATACAAATTTAATGACTCAGGAACAGGCACGTCGGGAGATTGTATTACTTTATATTTGCACTGACTTAGAAGCTATTGGCGATATCATTGACAAGCAACTCATGCGACTAGTTAAGCGACAGCGTCGCAAACAAATTGCTTTTTCCAACCAAGAGTGGAATGACCTAGCAACTTATCATGGTGAAACAATGTCGCTCCTGCAACAAGCACTGGCAGGGCTGGCGTCCTTCGACTCAATGGTTGCTAATGATGTTTTATTGCGTAGAACATCACTGACTCAAACTAAGCGTGAACTTCATCTACAACATCTCCACCGCTTGCGTTCTGGTGCGGCATCCAGTTTAGATGCCTCCGCCATCCATCTCGAAGTCGTCAACGCTATGAGCAGCGTCATCTCACACACTTGCAGTATCGCCCGTGCTGTCACCGGAGAGTTCTAGATTTTGACCAAAAGTAGGGGTGTAGGGGGACGAAAAAATGCGCTTTTTTTGTCTTGTATCATGTCCGGCTAATTAGTTGTGATTACCAAATATGTGCAAAAACCCGAAAATCCTCTTTCCCCCTGCTCCCTGCTCGGGTGCTCCCTGCCGTCTTAATGATAAGTCTTTCACCGGACACGATATTACGCCTGCGCCTCTGGGCAAGAGGATTCTTAACGGTGTTATTTTGTACTAGTAACGTTACACTAGAACAACTAAAGTGTTCAAAAAATTTACAACAAATAAAAGAAAAATAAAAACTTTTATTTTTTAGGTTATTGGGTAGTAACAGTGAGGAATTAAGTGGAAATATTAAGAAGATACGAAGTGATTAGTCGTTAGTCTAATGAGTAACGACTAATGACTGATAATTAATGACTAATGACTAATAACAAATATGCGTAATTTTCTCAAACAAACTTTTGCAAGCCTAGTCGGAAGCCTATTGGGACTGTTCATTTTCTGCGGTGTGGGAACGACTGGACTGTTGTTTCTACTGTTTGCAGCAGCCTCATCCAAAGATGTCGGTCCTATTGTGAAAGATAAATCAGTGCTGGTTTTTGACTTGTCTACAAACATTACTGATGGCAAGCCAAGTTCTAGTGAATTGCTTCAACAAGCATTATCAGGTGATGATAATAAAAGGATGTCACTGCGCACAGTTCTGGAGGCTTTGGACAAAGCACAGCGTGACAAACGAATTGTTGGTATATACTTAGATGCAACTGATGCCGCCACAGAAGGTAGAGTAACAGGCTTTGCCACCCTCAAAGAAATCCGTCAGGCGTTGGAGAAGTGCCGTGCTGCTGGAAAGAAAATCATAGCATATGGGATGGAATGGGGGGAAAAAGAATATTACTTTAGTTCTGTGGCTGATAGCATTGTGGTTAACCCCTTAGGAGGAATGGAAATCAATGGTTTGAGCACTCAGCCAATGTTCTATGCTGGGGCTTTGGAGAAGTACGGCGTTGGTGTTCAAATTGTACGGGTAGGGAAGTTCAAAGGAGCAGTTGAACCATTCATACTCAAAAAGCTGAGTCCAGAAAACCGCGCACAAACTCAGGAATTGTTGGATGATGTTTGGGGAGAGTGGCGTGCTACGGTAGGAGCAAGTCGCAAAATAAATCCGCAACAGTTGCAGGCGATCGCAGATAATCAAGCTTTGTTGTTGGCTGATCAAGCCAAAGCTAATCGCTTGGTGGATAAAGTAGGATATTTCGATCAGGTGGTTGCTGAGCTTAAGCAGTTGACCAACAGCGATAAAGAAGATAAGACATTCCGTCAAATCAGCCTGAAAGATTATGCGGAAGTTTCCGGAAAGTCTTTGGGTGTAGAACGCGACTCGCAAAATAAAATTGCGGTCGTTTATGCTGAAGGTGAGATTGTCGATGGACAAGGAGATGATGGAGATGTGGGGGGCGATCGCTTCGCCAGAATTTTCCGCCGGCTGCGCCAAGATAAAAATGTCAAAGCTGTTGTCTTGCGGATAAACAGTCCAGGTGGGAGCGTAACAGGTTCTGACGTGATACAAAGGGAAGTGCGGCTGACTGGTCAAGACAAACCCGTTATTGTATCGATGGGTAATGTCGCCGCTTCTGGTGGCTACTGGATTGCTACAGATTCTAAACGCATTTTTGCTGAACCTAACACAATTACAGGTTCAATTGGTGTGTTTGGACAAATTCTTAATTTCCAAAAACTGGCAAATGACAATGGCGTGACTTGGGATTCAGTGAAAACTGCCCGCTATGCTGATACTCAAACTGTTGCTCGCCCTAAATCTCCCGAAGAATTGGCAATATACCAGCGTAGTGTTAACCGAATTTACGATACGTTTCTTGATAAAGTCGCACAAGGTCGCAAACTTCCTAAGCAAAAAGTCGCTGAAATTGCTCAAGGACGAGTTTGGTCTGGTGCTGCAGCGAAGAAAATAGGTTTGGTGGATGACATTGGCGGTTTGGATGCTGCTGTTAAATACGCAGCTACTGCCGCAAATCTGGGAGATAACTGGCAATTTCAAGAATATCCCAAAGGAGGCAATCTTAGAGAACGCTTCTTTGGACAGGTGAGTGAACAAGCACGAACTGCTTTAGGCGTAGATAAAGTCCAACTCAAAGCACCAGATCCGTTGATGAGTGAATTCCAAAAACTGCAACAGGAATTAGCAATTTTGCGGAAAATGAACGACCCACAGGGCATATATGCTCGCTTACCCTTTAACTTGAAGATTGAGTGATACAGCACGCAATAGCGAACTCTTAACGCTTAACAGGCTTGATGCTCTAGTAGTATCCGTATTTTCTCATTAGTTCATGTGCCAATCTACTTGGCAACAGCTATATCAGGAGAGTGGAGAGCAAGGGGACAAATCAATTCAAAATTCACGGATTAGAAGTCTCTCCCTCCTCTCCCTCACTTTCTCACTTTTCCATCTCCAAGTCCTCATCTGTGCAAAAAGAGTTAACATCTGAGCTGGTGACAAGAGCAGCATGGATGTGTAAAGTAGTTATGGACTACTTACCATTCATGAGATTTTATGCAACTGCCTAAGGACATAAAAACCAAACGTCTTTTGCTTCTTGTCTTTTCCTGTAGTTTGGCTGGTGTGATTGTCGGAGGTACCGCAAATTGGGCAGAGAGCAATTCCTGTTTGCAAGCCAGCACAGTTACGAATGAATGTCTAACCCAGGATCAAACTACTAAAACTATCGAGGGAATGAGCACTGGTTTGATAGTTGGGGCTGGGGCAGCTTTTGGTGCAGCATGGCAACATCGGCATGAAGATTGAAATTTGCTGACTTAATTATCCTATAGCTGCCTTTAAGCGCAGCTGCAAACCCATTACTTATACTTAATTGAATCAAGAAACAGATTTAAACTTAAAATGATGGCAATAAGGAAACCCGGTTTTTTGGAGAAGCCGGGTTTTTGAGTGTTGAACATATTTACATTGACATACTTATTCACTTCACAAAATTTTATGGAAAAAGCTTCTAATTTATTACTTAAACTTTCACGCCGTTTATTTAACAACTTAGATGAACAAGAGATATTTGTTGAAACATTAATTCATCCTAAACCTTTTCATCCCTGTATCCTTTGGTGTAAAGAAAAGCCTAAAGATTCTCCCTTTTCTGTAGAAACACCAACAGTTTGGCAACCACAATTCATAGATCGTTTATCACTTGGAGAAAAACCAGGTCAACATCCCCTACATGAACAAGGATATTTTTATTGTCTAGATTTTTCTTCTGTGTTCGCCGCTTCTACTTTGTTAACAATTCCTAGTCCTGTTAAGTTAGTTTTTGATATGTGTGCTGCGCCAGGAGGCAAAAGTATCTTTGCTTGGAAATGTTTACAACCAGAATTGTTAATCAGTAACGAAGTCATTGGTAAACGCTTGGGAATGTTAATTTCTAACTTAAAGCGTTGTCAGATTAACTCCTCTGTCGTCGTTAGTAAAGACTCTACTTTGTTTGCGGAAAGAATATCTTTATCTAGTCATTTAGTTATAGTGGATGCCCCTTGTACTGGACAATCTTTACTTGCTAAAGGGGGAAAAGCACCTGGATGTTTTCATCCAACTGCTATAAATAAAAGTGCTAATCGGCAAAAGAGGATTATAGCAAACTCTGCTCAAGTTGTTGCACCACAAGGATATCTTAGTTATATGACTTGCACTTACTCTCCAGAGGAGAATGAGGAAGTTTGTGAATGGTTTTTGGAAAGATTTCCTCAGTTTAAGGCAGTTGAAATTAGTCATTTACAAAGCTATCAGTCGCATTTAACTTCTGTGCCTTGTTATCGGATGTTTCCTCAAGATAGATTGGGTGCAGGTGCGTTTACAGTTTTGTTTAAAAATACTGACGAGGGTGAGAAAAACAAGGTAGATATGGAGGCTTTATCTGCAGTTTGGATGAATATAGCAATAACATCCCCGACTTCTCAATAAGATCCCCGACTCCTTTAAAAGTTGTCGGGGATCTGTGGCTTTCAATTCTCACAAATCAAATAGGAAAGGCCATAGCATATTTATGCTAGCCTGTCTAGGCTCGTCAGTTATACTGTTGATACGCGCGTTGCATTCTGTTGTAGTAGCTTGAAGTTGGTGAGATTGCTTCCTTCCGCTTTGCTACAGTCGCTGCGGACAGAATACTATCTTTGACAGCAACTTGGTATGATTAGCCTCCTTATTAGTGTATACCGAATCTTTTTTCGTGGTATCTGCAATAAATTTTATTTTGGTTTTGTGTCAAACTAAATATTGTGAGAACTTTACCAGGTAGATAAGTTGTTTACCAATCAAGCTGGTGAGAGTTAAGTGAAATCCTAAATCAGGCACTGACGAAATGGCTCGGCTACAACATTTTCAGAAAACATAACAGCATTCAAAAGCTATTTTAAGTCATTTATCAGCGCTAGTTTAAGAATAAAACTCATTCTAGTAAATAGGGTATGTCTTCATTTAATAACTTGATGAGAGAGTTCCTTAGCAACTGAACGACACCAATCACACGATACAACAGAAATTTTAGCAATTATGACAACTTCAAACAGCAACTCACAAATCAACAAAACCGAGCAAGAATGGCGTGAAGAGTTGACACAGGAACAGTTTTGTGTTTTGCGTCAACATGCTACAGAACGTCCTCACACCAGCCCACTCAATAAGCAGTATGCTGAAGGCACTTATGTGTGTGCTGGGTGTGGTCAGCCACTGTTTACATCTGGAACTAAATTTGACAGCGGTACTGGGTGGCCTAGCTTTTTTAACCCAATTGAGAGTGCAATTGGCACATCTGTAGATAAGTCGTTGTTTATGACCAGAGTTGAAGTGCATTGCGATAACTGTGGTGGGCATCTGGGTCATGTGTTTAACGATGGTCCTGCACCCACTCGTAAACGCTACTGCATTAATGGTGTTGCTCTAAAGTTTATCCCGCAAGAGTAATATTTGAGTGTTTGGGTTTGAGATCAGATCCGGATAAACACTTATAAAAAAACGAAGAACCTCACCCGCCTCCGGCACCCTCACGCCAGGTGCTACAACGGGGGGAACCCCCGCAACGCACTGGCTCTCCTTATTAAGGAGAGGGTTAGTGATAAGTCATTAAGCGGACATGATATGAGAGGCTGACGGTGTTACGCCCTCATAACTCTACCTTACGCGCCATGCTCCCTTTGGATTAGATCCATTGGGAGCATCATCGTTGATCAAATTTTCAAGTTTTTGTTGGTATTACATTACTAATATTGTTGGTAATTATCGGGTTATCCTGGTACGATCCTACCAACCGCAATTTAAAAGAAGATCTCTGTAAGTCCAGCCCTGTTATGAAAAGAAGACAATTTTTTCCCTTCATCAGCATAGTAGTTGCTAGCTTGTTGTTGGTAGTTGGTTTGCGATTGTTTGATCCATCTACTGTAATCGCACAATCCAAGGTTAACCTCCTCGTATCTGCAGCCGCCAGTCTTAAAGATGGGATGGAGGAAATCAAGACTTCGTACCAACAAAGTAAACCAAATGTCAACCTGAGTTACAACTTTGGTGCTTCCGGTGCTTTACAGCAACAGATAGAGCAAGGTGCACCAGCAGATGTCTTTATCTCAGCTGGGAAAAAGCAAATGGATGCCTTGGAACAAAAGGGGTTATTGGTTCAAGGAACCCGTACTAACTTGGCAAACAACAGTCTGGTTTTGATTGTGCCTAGTAATTCTACAGGTGTCACCAGCTTTAACGCCCTCACAGACGCCAAAGTCAAGAAAATTGCGATCGGCGAACCCAGAAGCGTTCCTGCAGGTCAATACGGTGAGCAAGTTCTGGAGAAATTGAACCTTTTGCAGCAAGTCAAACCCAAACTTGTTTACGCCAATAACGTGCGTCAAGTGCTGGCATCTGTGGAAAGCGGTAATGCTGATGCTGGTCTTGTTTATGCAACGGATGCCAAAATCTCTAATAAGGTAAAAGTGGCAGTTGTCGCTGATGACAAGTCCCACTCCCCGATTGTTTATCCAATGGCAGTGCTTAAAAGCAGTAAGAATGTTGATGCTGCCAAGGAATTCGTCCAGTTTTTAACCACCGAGCCATCTCAGACTGTACTCAAGAAATATGGGTTTATTGTGCAAGCATCAAAAGTACCAGCAATGAGCCGTTAAACCTTGGAGTTTAGTTATTTGGTTTTAAAAACGTAAGAATTCAGCACTTTTTGAGTCAGAAGTGAGCCAGAGCGGACGGCAAACTTTTATGTCCGGTTCTGAAGCCGAGCATGGGGGGTGACTCCCATGCTTAGGTTAACGGAGTATCAAATTGCTCAAGTAAATTTGGCAGTAATCTCATAGAACTAAAAACAACTGATGCGCCTGCTGCTTGCAATTTTTGTGGATTACTGTATTCTGCATAACCAAAAACTTTCATCCCAGCGCTAAATCCGGCTTGCACACCGATTGGAGTATCTTCAACTACCACACATCGCTGTGGATGAACTTTCATTTTCTCGGCTGCATATAAGAATAGATCTGGATGTGGTTTACCGCGTGCGACATCTGTAACACTAAATATTTTTCCCTCAAAATATGGCAGTAACTCTGTGACACCTAGCTTTGTTTGAATCATCTCATGTGTGCTATTTGAAGCTACACAATAAGAAGTTTTAATTTGAGATAAAACATCATGTATGCCCTTAATTGGCTTTAAATTTTCTGATAAACTCTTTTTGTTGCGTTGCCTAAATTCGGTGACAAAATTATCTGGAATAGGTTTTCCAAGAGACTCTTGAATAATTTCTACACATGCTGTCATAGGTTGACCGACGAATGTGTTAGATATATATTCCAAGGTGACCGGTAACCCGATTTCACTAAGCATTGCCGCAAAAACCGAGTTAGTAATTTGTTCACTATCTACAAGTACACCATCACAATCAAAGATAACTAAGTCAAATGGACTCATTGATTTTCCTACTTCAACCCTCAACTCATTTTCTCATGGGTGAAGTTAGAGTTGAGTTTGATTTTAAAGTGGAAGTCGCCATTTAATAAGGAACTTCCAGAAAATAAAATACAGAGCAATCGCGCTTCACAAACCCTTGACATTATGAGCCTTTGAGGGAATGAAACAGCCCTGCTTTTTAACTCTGTCGCCGCAGGCGTTCTGATCTTAACCGAACCGTGTTGAAGAAGTTTAGGCCCGTCGCCTTGCCCAATTCCCCATAAGGGTGGTGCGCTCTACGCAATTTATTTTTTAGTTTATTGATACTAAAAAATAAAAAAGAATACTATTACAGAATACTTGAACTGTTGCAGTTAGGAATATTATAACTCTTTGATGAATCAAGAAAAAGTAAAAAATTATGCTACATGTAATCAACTGAATCAGGAGTGAGCAAAAAAAATTTCCACAGGCAAATAAATTAGCGATATCCATGCTAAGCTTATTTTTAGGAATCAAAAAAGCGCTCATTGCAATAATCTTAAGGGTAAATTAAGATTATCTCAATTTTGGTCTATTACTCTGGTAAATCCGCATCAACTCCCTACGCTTTTTGTAACCAAGAGATAGAGCCAAATGAAGACGGATAATGATCTTCGTAACAACTTGAAGTCCATTAGAACCCGCTTAGGCATGAGTCAGCAAGAATTGGCTAGCTTAGCAGGTGTGACCCGTCAAGCAATTAGTGGTGTAGAGTCAGGACAATGCGCTCCTTCTGTCGCTACGACAATTCGTTTAGCAAAGGCGCTTGGTTGCAAAGTCGAGGATTTATTCTGGCTAGAACAGGATTTGCCTCAAGTCCAAGCAGTTCTGGCAAAATCTATCCCTTACAGTCAACAACAGCGAGTGAGTTTGGCGCGGATTGGGGGGCAATGGATTGCATATCCCCTGGTTGGGAATGATGCTTTTCGGATGGAGATGATTTCAGCTGATGCCCAAATCGATAGTCAGATAGATACAAATACCTGCCTAGTCAGACTTCTTGACGATATAGACAGATTTGAAAATACAGTTGTGATTGCTGGTTGTGCGCCTGTGCTTTCCCTGTGGGCAAGAGCTGCCGAACGCTGGTATCCTCAACTGCGAGTCCAGTATAAATTCGCTAACAGCATGGCTGCGTTAGAAAGTTTGTGCCGAGGTGAGACTCATATTGCTGGGATGCACCTGTATGACTCCCAAACAGGGGAGCATAATATTCCCTTTGTTCGTGAAGTCTTAGCAGGAAAACAAGCTGTTTTAATCACCCTTGGAATTTGGGAAGAGGGATTATTAGTACAGTCTGGCAATCCGATGCAAATCACAACAGTGACTGACTTAGTAGAAGCAAAAGCAAAGATTATTAACCGCGAAAAAGGAGCTGGCACTCGGTTGCTTTTGGAACGTAAACTGCAAGAGGAGCAACTGCCATGTGATTCTGTTAAAGGATTTGACAGTATCGCCAGAAGCCATCATAGTGTTGCCGATGCTGTCGTCTCAGGACTTGCGGATGCAGGAATTTCTACAGCGTCTGTAGCTGCAGCTTTTGGATTGGAATTTATCCCTTGGCATTCCTCACGCTACGACTTAGTGATTCTCAAGGAATACTTGCAAGAAGCACCAGTACAGCAGTTACTCAATACCTTAGAGCGTCGGTTTGTACATTCACAACTACAAATTATCGGCGGTTGTGATACCAGCAAAACTGGGGATTTAGTGGCAACAATTTAAAAGGGAACAGGGAAATCTCCTCAGGGTGGCGAAACGCCATTGGAATGGTACATACCTTGCCTGATCATATGCAAAAAAATAAATAAGAATTTTGACTTCAAAGAGCACTTTTTTGTAGATGAGGGAAAAACCTCAACAAAATGCTTAATTTTTGAAAAAATGCCCTTCAAGTAACTTCTTGTAGGCTAGGACAAATAATCACTAACTAAAAACTCACATGAGATTTCTTCCTCGTATGTATGCGGTAGAGCGATCGCCCCCCGTAGGCGCTGTTGTCTGCCAATGGCCTCCTGTTGGCAGAAGTACTACACCAAGGCGCGACGTTCTACATCCGGTCACAAACAGAGCTGTCACTTCCATTAGTGAACGCCTGATAAACTACCAGATCCACTCACTAACTTCTCAATTACAGGAGAAAACTCATCATGTCCGTTGACGAAAAAATTAGACAAATAGCATTCTACGGTAAAGGCGGTATCGGTAAGTCCACCACCTCTCAAAACACCCTCGCCGCTATGGCAGAAAAGGGTCAGCGCATTTTGATTGTGGGATGCGACCCGAAAGCTGATTCCACCCGTTTGATGCTCCACAGCAAAGCCCAAACCACCGTACTTCACCTCGCTGCTGAACGGGGCGCAGTAGAAGATTTGGAACTCGAAGAAGTGATGCTCACCGGCTTCCGTGGTGTGCGTTGCGTAGAATCTGGTGGTCCTGAACCTGGTGTAGGTTGCGCTGGTCGTGGTATTATCACCGCCATCAACTTCTTAGAAGAAAACGGTGCTTACCAAGACGTGGATTTCGTTAGCTACGACGTGTTGGGTGACGTTGTCTGCGGTGGTTTCGCTATGCCTATCCGTGAAGGTAAGGCACAAGAAATCTATATTGTGACCTCTGGTGAAATGATGGCGATGTACGCTGCTAACAACATCGCTCGCGGTATTCTCAAGTATGCTCACTCTGGTGGTGTGCGCTTGGCTGGTCTGATTTGTAATAGCCGCAAAACTGACCGGGAAGACGAACTGATTAGCACACTAGCATCCCGGTTAAGCACCCAGATGATTCACTTCGTCCCCCGTGACAACATCGTGCAACACGCTGAGTTACGGCGGATGACTGTGAACGAGTACGCACCTGATAGCAATCAAGGTAACGAATACCGTGCATTAGCAGACAAGGTTATCAACAATAAAATGCTTGCCATTCCTACACCCATTGAAATGGAGGAGTTAGAAGAGTTGTTGATTGAATTCGGTATTCTCGAAAGTGAAGAAAATGCCGCGAAACTGGTTGGCGTCGCCCAAGCTCAAGAAGATGCCGAGAAAAAGCAAGAAGATCTTGAAGGCGAAGCGTTAGAAGCATTGAAAAAAGGCAACGTAGAAGTTGTTAAGAAATAAGTGCGCTACAAAGCACTGGTGAAGATAGAGATGTGGAGGTAGTGTGAATGGCTGATGTATAGTTCTACGATTTCTAGGTTTTCCGTGTCAGCATGAATCTGTAAATGTTCACGCGGTAAAACGATTAGTTTAGTTTTTTGTTTTCTCCTTTTATTGGTTGGTTACATTTTAGGGAATGGGAAATCGCTCTTTTCCATTCCTTTTTTTTCCCGATGTTTCTAGATAATTTCTACTTCTATGAAAAGTGAAGACGTATTTAATAAAAACCCAAATCACAAAACGCAGAATCGAGAATCTGTCCTGAGAGAAGGTCAAGAAGATTGTGCTTTTGATGGTGCAATGCTTACTTTAGTACCAATTACTGATGCTGCTCATTTAATTCACGGACCAAGCGGTTGCATTAACAATTGGGGAAATCGCAGCAGTCTCTCTTCTAGTTCCATGCTATACAAAGCTCGTTTTACCACTGATATGGATGAAAACGATATCATCTTCGGTGGAGCAAAAAAGTTATACAACGCCATTATAGAAACGCAAAGGCGCTACAAACCTGCTGCGGTATTTGTCTATTCTACTTGCGTTTCTGCCCTTATCGGTGATGACCTTAATGGAGCCTGTACAGACGCTGCTGTGCAAACAGGAACTCCAATTATTCCTGTAGACTGTCCCGGATTTGTTGGTCGTAAAAATCGCGGTATGCGCATCGCTAGTGAAGCTTTGTTGGAACACGTTATAGGCACAGGTGAACCAGACTTTACTACACCTTATGATATTAACCTTATCGGTGAATCCAACATTGCTGCAATGTGGAACATTCTACCACTATTTGAAAAATTAGGTATCCGAGTCCTCTCCAAAATTACGGGTGATACTCGCTACAAGGAAGTTTGTTATGCCCATCGTGCCAAGCTGAATGTGATCACCTCATCCATTGCACTGCTTAAAATGGCAAAAAAGATGGAAGAACGCTTTGGTATTCCATACATTCAAGAGTCTTTCTACGGTATAGAAAACATTAATCAAAGCTTACGGAATATTGCTGCTAAGTTGGGAGACTCCGACTTACAAAAACGTACAGAAAAATTTATTGCCTTAGAAACTAGTGCTTTAGAAGAGAAACTTGCTTTTTATCGCACTTCTGTGCAAGGCAAACGTATTGTTATTGATACACAAGAACTGAAAAGTTGGTCAATTATCTCGGCAGCTCAAAAATTAGGGATAGAAGTTATCCCTCTCAGCGCTGTTAAAAGTAGTCAGGAGGATAAAGCAAGAATTCAAAAGTTGCTGGGTAAGGATAGCATTATTCTCCAACAAAATACTCCAGAGGAAATTCTACAGATAATTCACGAAAATAAAGCGGATATGTTAATTACAGGAGAACGCTATCAACACACCTCTGTTAAAGCTGAAATTCCTTCATTAGATATAAAGGCGGAACAAAATCATTCAAATGCTGGCTATGCAGGAATTTTAGAAGCGGCACAAAAACTGTATGCAACTCTTACTAGCCCTGTATGGAAACTAGTACACAAACCCGCCCCGTGGGAAAACAGATGAGGATTTTTCAACTGTGCTTCCCTGAATGAAGAACAGAGGAAATGAATCGATAGCGATCGCCGGAGGCGCAGCTAGCTTAACGCCTGGTAACGTCTCTATAATTGTTCTGAGTTAGAGATGATTCACTCTTGAAAAGTATGCTTCAATGTAGCATAAATCATATGAATCTATTACGCTCCCATGAATGACGCGCCCTCTGCCACTCTTTCCTAGCTTAACGCGCTGCCTAGAGCACCCTTAAGGGCTGCAACTCCCTGTTCAACGCTAGCCCACAGACCCATGTCAGGTTCCTTACCGGCTATCTCTCGCGTTCCGACGAAGTAAAGAACGCCTTTAAGAATCTCTTGGTGAGCGCGATTTTCAAAATTAACTCGGTTGAGCGGTTCCATCAGATCTTGAAGCTCATCATTCAAGGACTGGGCAACCTTGTGTAGAACCAGCCCGGTCATTGTTTGTTGATGCTTTAGCAACTCAAGCTGTAAGTACTTGTCATACAGAGTTAGCTCGGAGCCGCTCATCATTTGGCTTACTTTCTCAGCATGTTTTTGAGTAATGTCGCGAGGTTCTGAAGTGTTGCCGTATTTAGAAATAGCTGCTTCGATGATGCCAAGATTTTCGCGATCGCTCTTTATCATTCCTTCGAGCCGCTCGCAAATCGTCTTGTCGTCCGTCTGTGCTATTAACTTTTGCTCACTTTCCAACAGAACATTCTGAATAAGCTTTAGATCAGCAAGCTTAGTCGCTATATTTGTCACATCGGCCATTATGATTAACTCCAGACTACAGGTTTTATTGGTTATGAGAAGCAAATTCACTTTTTCCATATTCTCGTGAGGTTTGAGTAAGTCCGTCCCTCTTCAGAAAGATTTCTATCAAGTTCTGTATAGATTTAGGAATAATAATTAATCAACCGGACTTGATATAATTTGTCAACGCAGACAAATAATCTGGCAATTAACAACACTGCCCACCCTACGCTCAACTGTTCATTGTTAATCTAAATCCCGTGACTTTTACCTATCACCCAATGACGTTTGAAAAAACGCGCCAAAGCCGACTCTTCCAAAGATAAATAAATTGGGCGTCCGTGGGGACAGGTACGAGGGTTGCGTGTGCGTTGCCATTCATCCAAAAGTGTTTGCATTTCTTGTAAACTGAGGATGGTACCGTTGCGAATAGCACTACGACAGGCGACAGCGACTTGTGCTGCTTGTAAGTCACCTCCCCAACTCAGTTCTAAAATGGCGTCTGCACAATCGTCTCGCTGTTGTAAAAGTGTGGGAACCGTACGAACTGCCCAAAGTTGCTCACCAAAGGGTTCTATATCCAAATCAATTCGTTGTAGTTGCGATACTTGCGCCGGAGATAATTGATAGAGAATGACTGGAGGTTCAATTGGAATAATTTTCCAATTGTCGCACAATTGCTCGTACAAAACTCGTTCATGGGCAATGTGCTGTTCTACTAACCACACTCCACCAGGATGTTCTGCCACGATATAAGTGTTATTAACTTGAGCAACGGCTTTTAGTTGTAGAGATGTTGCCTGCAACTTCTCTGGAAGCGTTTTGTGTTCTTCACTAGGAACCGAACGATTGACATTGTATCCGCCTTTTTCTTCTGCGGCTTTGAGTAATTTACCAACTCGCGTTGTGTGAACAGCGTCTTTAACAGATGTAGAATTGATGCGGAGTACTTGTGCGATCGCCGTACTAATTTGTTCTTGCCAGTAACTGAGTTGGTTAAGATAAATTTCTGTTTTTGCTGGGTTACGGTTCCAGTTGATATGCTCTGGAGAAATCAATAGATGCAGAAAAGTAATTGGATAGCGATCGCGCGGTAATGTCCGATGAAATCCCGACAAGATAGTCTGCTCTAATTCCGATGACTTCACCATCCTTCCATTCACAGCAACTCGCACCCAGTCTGGACGATGGCGATGACAACGATCAGGTAATCCTACCACTAAATGGAGTGCACAATGCTCAGTGCTGAGTCCTGAGTTTTGAGGTGGTGGTACTTCTAGTTTTAACTCTTGTAAATCAGCTTCTTTAACTTGATGTATAATCTGGGGCAACAGTTGTCCTATTGAGGCAGTCCGACAGAGGGTGAACCACTCTTTATCATTTTGCCAGACTTGCCAAGTGATATGAGGATGACATAAGGCGATTTGGTGAATTGTTGCTTGCACTGCTTTCATTTGCTGTGCTAATGTTGGTAATCCCTGACGACGACCTGAACAATTTCCAAAGAGATTTGAGACTGTGACAATTGTACCGGGGGCGATCGCACAAGCTTCCACATACAATGCTTCTCCAGCGTAGCCATAGACAAATCGCCAACCACAATCTCCTCGTTGTGGACGACTTAATATCTCTAAATCTGCCAGCGTCGTCAGACTATGCAACGCCTCTCCACGAAACCCCAAACTTGTAATTTTCCACAAATCTGCACAACTGCAAATTTTACTGGTACTATGGGCGGTTGCTGCTTTGTGCAAGTCATCTAAAGTCATTCCATAACCATTATCTGCCACACGTACACGCCATTGCCCGGGCCATAAGGAAACAACAATTCGTGTTGCACCTGCATCAAGGGAATTTTCTACCAATTCTCGCACCACAGAGGCTAAGGAATCGATAACCTCTCCGGCTGTAATCAGATGTACGACTTCTGCTGGTAAAGCATAAATAGTTGACGCCATAAATTAGAGTTTAGAGGATGGATGACAAGATTGTAGAGACGTTGCCCTAGTAGTCTGTCAAGGCAACTTTGGAAGTGCGCACCCCACGAACTCCAGTAAGCGTTGACACTATTGGAATTAAATGTTCACTCAAACACATCGCTCTTCAAACAAAACTTTTCTATCTACTGACTTTATAAATTACCTCTAAAGGTGATTAATCCTTTGTCTTCGCTCTACTCAGGTTTGGAATTATACAAATTCATAAACTTTGACATCTATATCCTCAGTAAGACGTATACACATTAATCAATCGTTAATTTAAGTAAGAGTCTTTAAGGAGTTTCTATTTTAGTTTTCACTACCTTAAAGACTCATTTTTGTAGAACTTGAAAGGTAATTATGACACAATATACTCAGTCACCACCAGCAGAATATGCTGAGCTTTTCAGAAACCTGTCCATAGATAACCAACTTGCCGTCCTGTGGTATGTCTATATCAAAATCGGTGGTTCGACCAGACCCGGAGACCCTGAAGGAACAGCACCTGATACTTCTGATGAACTTTTTAATAAAGTTAAAGGAAAGTCCCATGAAGAGCAACTTCAAATCATGCGAGATTTGTTGACACCTTCTAGCACAGATATCAGGCGGGAATATGACTCGTTAAGCAACAATACTAAGCTGGCTTTTTGGTATCGATTGGCTCAGGGTATGGAAAACTCTACCATTGTTCCAGTACCATCTGACTATCAACTTTCTGCTCAAGCAAAAGAGTTGTTGTCTAGGCTTGAGCCGATTGACTTTGAACTACAATACGTTTTTCTGCGTGATGCATTGTTAGCAGGATACTAAGACAAATTCACTGCTTGCAACAATGTTGTAGGCTTGTGGTGTTTTTTCTGCTTGGAAGGCAGCAGGTGATTCCACAGAAAAAGTTTATCAGTTATCAGCTAACTGTTAACCCTATGGCTAACGCCACGCCTTACGGCTATCGGGGAGAACCTCCGGTTCCGCTGCGAAGAGCGCAGTCGCCTAGGTCGGGAGACCCTCTCCGAAGTTGCCACAACGCGGGGAACCCGCGCAAGGCACTTCTCTGTGCAGCACTGGCTCACTGTTAACTGATAACTGATAACTGATAACTGTTAACTGATAAGGGCTTTAGTGGGTTGCGGGTTTAGCAACCCATTCAACAGGGAAACTGGACGTTGTCTATACGGCCAAGCAAAAGCATGACGGAATGCTGCATCCTGACAAGCTTGTAGTTGTTCAAAGTTAATAATGTTGTAAGTTAAGAGGTTCTCGTACTCAAAAGGTAGACGCACATTGTGCAAGCCAGCATTATCTGTACAAATAGCGATATCTACCCCTGCATCAAAGCAACGGTCAAATACTAACTTGAGTTGACGTATATCCTGCAAAGTACCGGTTTTTAAGTAGGTTGTGGGGCAAACCTCCAAACATTGACCTCGCAAAGCCACATCTTTGAGCAATTCCGGATACAGCAGAGGAATTTGGATACCATGACCAATCCGCATCAAATAGGGTAAAAGTTGGGGATCACATCCAGCAGTCGTTTCATAGAGGTGTCCTGTGGTGTTGAGTCCGAGCGATCGCGCATAATCATACAACTTTATCCATTCGTCTATGCGCTCTCTTGAGTAACTATCTCCCCCAGCTACATCTATCCCACAAACATACTGCCTGTTTTGCGCTGCCAAATCAACAATCGCCTGATTCACCTCAAAGGGTAAGCGCGAGTGCATACAAAGAATTTGGCTAGTCACAATTGGATATTCTGGGAGTTTGCTTGCTTTACCCACAACTTCCACAACTTCCGCCATCATATCAATTCTCTGTGATTGACTCAGATGGTCTGGTGTTCGCAGATAAGGAGTATAGCGCAACTCCAGATAAGCCAAATTTTCAAAAATGTAAGCACCCCTGAGCAAGCGATAGATAAAATAAGGCAAAGTCTCCACAGTTTGCACGCTTTCCACCAAAGTATGCAACTCCAGATACTCATCTAAAGTGTTGCGTGGACGCGTGTAGAAATCTTCAAATGCTGAATAGTCAGCAAAGCGAGAAATCAATTCAGGCGAGTGGCGCTCAAAGTACCGCCATAAAATACGAGGTACAACCGAACCCCCCAGATGTCTATGTAATTCTGCGTATAAAGTCATAGTAGTGTTTTAACAAAGGTAAAAATTTAATTATTATTAACAGTAACAAATAAAAAACAAGTTGTGGGTGGGCATATTTTTATAAGATTTTCTTATGCTGCAAGGCATTGCGATTTATCTTCAAAAGAAGACTTAATAAATTATTAGTATAAAAATTGGCTGATTGGAGAAGGCTTTTTGTTTGGATAGAGATTTTAAGAAGAACACAGACAGGACTTACGCAAAAATAACGTAGTTGTGTCATTGCGACGTAAGGAAGCAATCTCACAATCTTGTTCTTTCGTAACTCGTGCGTAAGTCCTAACAGAATAGAGTTGAATCCAAGGAAATAGCTACGGAAAGAATCTTTGCTTTTTTAGACAATGAAAATTAAGTGCGATCGCCTCAACAAAAAACTTAAGATTGATTGATTTAGTTTTTAGTGACTGCTCTAAGCATCCCCTTGCGGGGAAGAGGTATTGGAAAGCTGCATTATAACCAAGCTTGCAAAGGAGTCTGGTGGCCGTTTGCATCCCTTTGCAGGGAAATGGGTTTGTAAAGCAATCCTTCTGCAAAAAACGATGCTACTTTAATGTTTCCATCCCTTTGCAGGGAAATGGGTTTGTAAAGAATACAACGAAAATTCCGATGTCTGGTTTTTTACTCAAGAGTTTCCATCCCTTTGCAGGGAAATGGGTTTGTAAAGCAACAACAGCAGCAAAACCAAGGATTACGAGTTGAATGTTTCCATCCCTTTGCAGGGAAATCGGTTTGTAAAGCCAGCGGAGATAATGTCGCGAAAAAAAACGACGAAATGTTTCCATCCCTTTGCAGGGAAATGGGTTTGTAAAGTTAATGTTGAGGTCAGAGAGGGCGTTAAGGAATGCGTGTTTCCATCCCTTTGCAGGGAAATGGGTTTGTAAAGAACCCAACTGCTCAAGTAGGTGACATCGCTAACGTTTCCATCCCTTTGCAGGGAAATGGGTTTGTAAAGGATATCGACTTGGGCTATATTAACGGACCGTTAAAGTTTCCATCCCTTTGCAGGGAAATGGGTTTGTAAAGTTGAAAGAAACAGACAATTAGTGTATGAAACGCGTTTCCATCCCTTTGCAGGGAAATGGGTTTGTAAAGAGGTCACTCCTGAAACCCTTACTGGAAAGGACTTTCAGACCCCCAAATCGACACACTCCGAAAAAGTGATTAAACTCTCACAAGAATAAATCAATTTTGACGTCTGAAAAGCTTACTGGGCAAGCCATCGACACACTCCAACGAAGTTATGCGGTTTTCAAGGATCGGGCTTAGTGTGTAGATGAACATTACACTACTTGATAGAAAGAATAATAGCAGTTGGTGTAAATGTCAATTTTTGGTATAAAAACCTGTTAGTGGTGTTTAAGAAAGTAGGACTTACGCACAAGTTACGAAAAAACAAGATTGTGAGATTGTTTCCTTACGTCGCAATGACACAACTACGTTTCCTTTGCGTAAGTCCTGGAAAGAAAAAAATGTAAGCATTATGATATTTAGACTTCTAAAACATTTGACAAAGTGCATAAAAATTGCTATAAATAGTTTTTTGTGCAAACTTTAGAATTTTAATAAACACTTGGCTAACGTAATTGTTATAGGTGCCCAGTGGGGCGATGAAGGAAAAGGTAAAATAACAGACTTACTTAGTCGCTCCGCAGATGTTGTTGTACGTTACCAAGGGGGCGTCAATGCTGGACACACAATTGTAGTCAACGGTCAAACCTTCAAGCTGCACTTGATTCCCTCTGGTATTTTGTATCCAAAAACCGAGTGCATGATCGGCTGTGGAACAGTCATAGATCCACAGGTTTTAATCGCAGAACTTGACCAACTAGAAGCACTTGGTATTTCCACTCGCAATCTGCTGATTTCTGAGACGGCTCATGTTACGATGCCTTACCACCGATTGATTGACCAGGCATCGGAAGAGCGAAGAGGAAACCATAAAATTGGCACAACTGGTCGTGGAATTGGTCCAACCTATGCTGATAAATCAGAGCGGACTGGTATCAGGGTATTAGATTTGATGAACCCTGAGGGACTCCGTGAACAGTTGGAGTGGACAATCAATTATAAAAACGTCATTTTAGAAAAACTTTACAACTTGCCACTATTAGACCCCAAACAAGTGATTGACGAGTACTTGGGGTATGCGGAACGCCTGCGACCGTATGTTGTTGATACGTCCTTAAAAATATACGATGCAATTCAGAGGCGGCGCAATATTTTGTTTGAAGGAGCGCAAGGTACCCTTCTCGACTTGGATCATGGGACATACCCGTATGTGACTTCCTCTAACCCAGTGGCGGGTGGGGCTTGTGTTGGTACCGGATTAGGACCGACAATGATTGACCGAGTGATTGGGATAGCGAAGGCTTACACCACTCGGGTAGGCGAGGGACCTTTCCCCACAGAAATAGACGGGGAAATGGGAGAAGTCTTATGCACGCGTGGTGCTGAATTTGGGACAACCACCGGACGTAGGCGGCGTTGCGGCTGGTTTGATGCAGTCATCGGTCGCTATGCTGTCCGCATCAATGGTATGGATTGTCTAGCAATTACCAAACTTGATGTCCTCGACGAATTGGAGGAAATTCAAGTTTGTGTTGCTTACGAAATCGATGGGGAACGCAGCGAACACTTTCCTAGCAACGCCCGTAAATTTGCCCGGTGTCGTCCTATCTACAAAACCATGCCAGGATGGAGAACTTCAACAAGTGATTGCCGTACTTTAGAAGAATTGCCCAAGCAAGCGCTAGACTATTTGAAATTTTTGGCAGAATTAACAGAAGTGCCGATCGCAATTGTCTCCTTAGGAGCAAGCCGCGACCAAACTATCATTGTTGAAGACCCCATCCACGGTCCAAAACGTGGTTTATTGCACCAGGATGGTACACCTGCTTCGTTGCTGAGTGCTTAGAGCGAACAATACAGCCCAATGCCTTGTGCCCGTACTAAGTGATACTATCAAAATCTCAAATCTAAAATCTAAAAGCGAAAAATGCAGCTAACAGTCGATTGTCAGAAGCGACCAGAAGGCACTAAGCCCAATGCTTTGCGCCGTTCTGGAAAAATCCCCGCGCATTTGTACGGTCATAAAGGTACCGAAGCGATTTCTCTCGTCCTTGATGCTAAGGTTGTTGAACGCCTGCTCATCAAAGCTTCGGTTAATAATACTTTGATTGACCTTAATATTACTGATGTTCCTTGGCGGGGAAAAACCCTGCTACGGGAAGTTCAGTCTCATCCCGCAAAACGTACAACTTACCACCTGAGCTTTTTTGCCGTTGCAGGTCACGGTGACACAGATGTGGAAGTACCTGTGAGTTTTGTCGGAGAACCAGTAGGTGTGAAGCTAGAAAACGGTGTATTGGATACACAATTTACAGTCGTGTCGCTGCGTTGTGCACCGGAAAATATTCCGGAAGCGATTTCGGTTGACGTCTCCAATATGCACGTGGGAGATATTTTGTATGTTGACGCACTCAATTTACCTGAAAATGTGACATATTTGGGTGATTCTGAGCAGGCGATCGCTACAATTTTACCCCCACAAGTTGATGCTAAGGCTGAGGATGAGGCTGAGGCTGAGGCTGCGGCGGCTGAGGCGGCTGAGGCGGGTGAGACTGAAACTGAGGGTGAGGAACAGTCAGAATCGGCAACATCAGAACAAGCTTAAATTTGATATAGTTACGAAGAAGACCAGGGGGTTACCTCTGGTTTTTTTGTATCTTAGATTTTAACCGCCAAGACGCCAAGGACGCCAAGAAGAAATGACAGAAGTTTCTATTCCCCCTTTAATTCAGCAAATGTTGCAGCCTGAGTTTTATCCGCATCAGGTGAAGGAACCTATTGAATTGGTTCAGACGCATATTTCTTATGTGCTGTTGACTGGAGATTATGCATACAAAGTGAAAAAGCCGATGAATTTTGGCTTTTTGGATTATTCCACTTTAGAGAAGCGGGGACATTTTTGTCAGGAGGAGTTGCGTTTAAATCAGCGCGGTGCTGCGGAACTTTATTTGGAGGTGTTCCCGGTGACTCAAGTAGGGGAAAAGTACCAACTTGGAGGAACGGGAGAACCTGTGGAATATGTGTTGAAAATGCTCCAGTTCCCCACAGATGCGCTGTTTAGCAAAATGTTTGAGCAGGGTCGGTTAACTGAGGAACTTGTGGAAGAGTTGGGACGAGTCGTCGCTGAGTATCATGATACCAAAACAGTGACGAATGATTACATTCGCTCTTTTGGTGAGGTGTCCCAAATTCGGGCTGCGTTTGACGAAAATTACGAGCAAACGGAAAAATATATTAATGGTCCCCAGACGCAGAAGCAGTTTGAGGAAACAAAGCAAGACACAGATAAATTTTTTGCTGAACGTGGCGAACTCTTTAAGAAGAGAATTCAAAACAACTATGTTCGAGAATGCCACGGGGATTTGCACTTAGGCAATATTTGTTTGTGGCGTGATAAAATTTGGCTGTTTGACTGCATTGAGTTTAATGAGCCGTTTCGCTTTGTCGATGTGATGTTTGATGTTGCTTATGCTGTGATGGATTTGGAAGGTCAGCAACGTCCAGATTTGAGTAATGCTTATTTAAATACTTACCTTGAAGTGACTGGCGATTGGGAAGGGTTGCAGGTGTTGCCCATTTATTTAAGCCGTCAATCTTATGTTAGGGCAAAGGTGACTTCATTTTTATTAGATGACCCAAGTGTGCCTGCTTCTGTTAAGGAGGAAGTGAGCAAAAAAGCAGCTAATTATTATAAGCAGGCTTGGGAATATACGAAACCACGTCAGGGACGAGTGATTTTGATGTCCGGTTTGTCGGGTTCTGGTAAAAGTACAACAGCGCGATATTTAGCTCGTCAATTGGGGGCGATTCACGTTCGTTCGGATGCAGTGCGAAAACATTTGGCGGGAATTCCGTTGATGAAACGCGGTGGTGATGATTTGTACACACCCGAAATGACTGAGAAAACTTACACGCGGCTGTTGGAATTAGGAATTTTGTTGGCAAAAGCAGGTTATGTGGTGATTTTGGATGCCAAGTATGACAGACAGCAGTTACGTGAACAGGCGATCGCCGCTGCTGTTGAACATCAACTTCCCCTAGAAATTATCTCTTGCACAGCACCATCAGAAGTTTTGGAACAACGACTGAATAACCGTACTGGTGATATTGCTGATGCAACGGCTGATTTATTAGCGTCTCAACTTCAGCAAGCTGAACCCTTGACAGAAAAAGAAAAATCACTGGCTAAAATTGTGGATACAACTCAACCAATAGAGGCACAATTAAAGAATGTCATTCGCCAATAGGTAGGCTACATCTTATGGCACCACCAAAACTCAACTTTTCACCAAACTTCGTCACTCAAATCTTATTAGGGTTATTTTTTACACTTGTCTTTTTGAGTACTGGATACGATCCAGCCCTCAGTATTTTTCTAGGTGTATTGGGTGGTTTCGCCTTGGGCTGGGTGACAGCATCAACCAAAAGTGGACCCCAGTCATCTACAGTAGCGACCTCTGAGGGCGTTGACGCGGGCTTGAAGTATTGGTTATTTTTCTTACTTGGCTTTGTGTTCGCAGGGTATCAACCACCTATGAGTATTTTCTTGGGTGCGATCGCTGGTATAGGCGGCGGCTGGACGATTGCTTGGTGGCAAAGCAAGGAAGAATCAAGAACTCAACTACCACAGGAAGATCTAGAACAAACTGACGAAGCTGAAGTTTCTGGTGAAAAATCAAACAAACGCCAAGTTAAGAAAACCACTCGACGTTTTCGTCGTCGTCCTGGAAGTTTTAATTTCAAATTTTGGGAAAAATAGTCAGCAACTCCCGACTGTAAGTCGGGATTGCTGACAAGCCGAGTATTTTCTTCACTTCTTTGATGAATTGGCTCAGAATTTGAGGTAAGTTGTTGATTTCTCGCATCAGATCTTGAGGACTGAAACCAAAAAACATCAAGATAACGACGATAACTAAAATGGCGATCGCGGTACTGATCGCTGTTTGCAATAAACTGAGCAAAGCCCGGAAGACTATATACGCGACAAACAGTGCACCAATGAGAACTATGAGGTTTGTTGGCATGTTTTTGCCTGAATAAATCACAATTTTTAAGTATGGAAGCAATTGTTAACTTTGCACCTGATTCCTGCATAAGTTAACTTTGGTTTTATTTATACATTATAAAATTTGATCCTGCTGATTTTCTTTTTTTACACATACTTTGCTATATTTGTCAAACTATTAATATTAGCGCATTATCCATACTCTTTGATGAGTAGGAATACGCGTGTCAAAACAATGTTATTAGCATCTCATCTATAGTCAAACACTATTATTAACGACTCAAAAATCAGTTATAGCAGTTGCCAGGTAGATTAGGACACGAACTAATGAGAAAACACGGTCACCAAGAGACTTGAAAGTCTGTTAAGCGTTCCCTGCTATAAATAATATTGATTCTACTATGTAAAAATGCAAGGTGTGGAATGTGGTTTCCATGATGATCATTGCTGTCTTGCTTGCGTGCATGGACGTATTACACACAGAAATACGCTAACAAAACTTCGGTGATCGCTAAATTGTTTTGTTGCTATTTCCCAGAAGACTCCCCATCTCTTCGTCCTAATTCATACACGCCACAACCCATACAAGCAAGTATCCCCATGCTAATTGCCCAGCTCGAACCTAAACTAATTTGCACTCCCCAATTGAGTAGGGTACCAATGACCAGAAAGGGCAGGATACTGAAAACTGAGGCGTAAAAAGCATTTTGTGATTCTCTTGCCTTTCTTGTTTTTTCAAATTCTGATTGACTGATGTAGAGCGATCGCTCAGCAAAGTTAAACCAACGGTTCAATTGCAGTATCACCCATTCCCTGACTGGGGATAAACCAAGATACAGCGCCAAAGACCACAAAGTTGCTCCGGCGATCGCGATTTTATCTAACTCAAAGCCCAAAGGCAATATTTCAGTCAGCATGGCTTAGTGGAAGTCTTGTGGAGGGTGCATTTGGGAAGTTTAACCAATGATAACGATAAACCTAACAGCATTTTTACTTATTTGCAACTTTTTCACTATGACATTTTATTGTGCACAGGTTTACATTTTTATCCACTCAGTATATACGTAACCAAAAAAATGTCATTATCAATACTTTTCTTTTCTGGTTAATGATAACTAGCTACTTGAGCACTGAACTATCAACAAATCATCACTGCTCAAAGGCATCTAAAATGCTAATGAAATTAAAAAGTATTTTATGTTTTTGATTATCAAATAAATCAAGTAATTTTGATACCTGAAAAAATACTATTTTTGTAAATAACTTGACAGATCAATATTTTCAAGGTAGATATATTTCGATGAATCAGTAAAAAATATACGCTTTTTATCGTCGTGGTGCACAGGGTGAACCCACTCCAAAGCAAATGTCAATTCCTAATCAAAATTTCAATCTTTGATCCTGCTGAAATTTACATCAATTTATGGATATGTAGTAAGAGCTAGAGGATTAAAAAATGAGTAAGTGGCGACAAACAGTAGCACTTTCCGTAGTCAGTCTATCTATACTAGGATTAGGTGTTGTCAGCTTTATCACTCTATTGACCAAATTAAAATCAGTAGAAGCTGTAGAATTGAACTCCAAGCAGATAGCAACACCCAAGAATCGGTTAGCAGCCTCAATAGCCGTCGAAAATTTTCAGACGCCCAAGACAAAACCATCTGTGGAATTGAACTCCAAGCAGATAGCAACACCCAAGAATCGTTTAGCAGCCTCAATTGCTGTAGAACATTCTCAGACGCCCAAAACAAAACCATCTGTAGAATTAAACTCCAAGAAGATAGCAAGAGCTAACAATTGGTTAGCAGCGTCTTTTCCAGTAGAACATTTTCAGTCCTACACATCCGCATTTGGCTACCGTCGTTCTGCAACTGGCGGTTCTAATTTAGAATTTCACAGTGGCTTAGATATCGCCGCGCCACAAGGGAGTTACATTCGCAATTGGTGGACAGGTACGGTGATTAAGGTTGGCGATCGTAATGCTTGCGGAAGTTATATAGTCATTCAATCTGGCGAATGGGAACACACCTACTGTCACATGGAAGGACAAGTTGAAACTGTAGATAATCGCCGTTATCTAGTAGATAGAACAGGTGGAATTCAAATTGCAGAAGGTCAGCAACTAAGCGCTGGTATGAGAATTGGTCGAGTAGGAATGACCGGACGAACCACAGGTCCTCACGTTCATTGGGGACTCAAGTATGCTAAACAATATGTCGATCCAGCAATGGTTCTTCGAGAAATGTTCTCCCAGCAGCAAATTACTAGGAGTTCATCGCAGGGTTGGACTTCTCAACAGTCACAAGTCATCATTCAGGAATCAAAAGCTGTAGGAGATTCGGGATATTAAGTCAGTGAAGAGTTATCAGTTGTCAGTGAACAAACTACTGATAACTGATAACTCAATGCTGAGTCTTAAGTGAGAATGACTCAGCATTTAGAACTCAAGACTTCATCTAACCAGATACAACCAACTGTTGTTTCTTTGGCAGTTGAGTATATTCAGAGACAATTTTACGAAATTGCTCGCCCTCTATTGTTTCCTGTTCGACAAGCAAATCGACAAGGCGATCTAGCAAAGCTCTATTTTCACGAATAATTTGACGAGCTTTTCTATAGCAAACAACTGCCATTTCTCGCACTTGTCGGTCAATCTTAGTCGCCATTTCCTCTGAATATTCAGAGCGATTCATCCAATCTCGACCAAGAAAAACATCACTACTCTGATTTTCTAGAGCTACTAACCCTAACTCAGACATACCATACATAGTCACCATCTTACGAGCAAGGTTTGTTACAACTTTTAGGTCGTTGCTAGCTCCACCTGTGACCTCAGCTTCGCCAAATACCTCTATTTCTGCTGCCTTTCCTCCTAAAGTCATGATGATGTTATCGTGCAGCCAAGCTTTAGTATAAAGCCCACTGTCAATCATTTCTTCGTTGAGAATTTGCTGAGAAAAACCACCTACTCCACCAGAACGGGGAATAATTGTCACCTTATTTAAAGGATCAGCATTTTCCAGAAGTGTAGACAATAAAGCGTGTCCAATTTCATGATAGGCAATCAACCGCTTTTTCTTGCTATCCAGTAGTGGGTTAAGGGTCAGCCCAATTGTCAATCTATCAATAGCATCGTCTATTTCTAGCTGTGGGATACCATCTTTACGTCTACGTGCTGTCAGAATTGCTGCTTCATTGAGTAAGTTTGCTAAATCTGCTCCTGTAAAACCAGGGGTGCGGCGCGCAATAAGTTCCAAGGAAACGGATGGATCAACTTTCTTATTACGGGCATGGACTTTTAAAATTTCCAGACGACCTTTTCGATCTGGTGCATCTACAATCACTTGTCGGTCAAACCGTCCGGGTCGAAGCAACGCGGTATCCAGCACATCTGGACGGTTGGTGGCGGCAATTATAATAATACCAGTGTTACCTTCAAAACCATCCATTTCGGTGAGCAGTTGATTAAGGGTTTGTTCCCGTTCATCATTTCCACCACCGATACCTGCACCTCTTTGGCGTCCTACAGCGTCGATTTCATCGATAAATATCAGACAGGGAGCATTTTCTTTTGCTTTTTTGAATAAATCACGCACACGGGATGCGCCCACACCCACAAACATTTCTACAAACTCTGAGCCGGAAATACTGAAGAACGGTACGCCTGCTTCACCGGCTATCGCTTTAGCAAGCAGTGTTTTACCTGTTCCCGGAGGTCCCACTAACAGCACTCCTTTGGGAATGCGTGCGCCCACAGCAGTGAATTTTTCTGGTTGTTTGAGGAAAGTCACGACTTCTTGCAGTTCTTCCTTGGCTTCTTCAATACCTGCAACATCGTCAAATTTGATTCCAGTCTTTGCCTCCATCTGGAAACGAGCTCTGGTTTTTCCAAAGTTCATTGCTTGGCTAGAGGCATTACTAGAGCGGCGAAGGAACAATAACATCAAAGCAACTAGTGGCAAGATCCACATTAGGTTGAGCAAAAGTCCTACAGCCGCTTTACTATTGGCAGAGGGAGCCTCGCCAAAGTCAACATTCTTTTCTCTTAGTCTATTAATTAGCTCGCTGTTTTGTTCTAAAAGCCGCACCTGTATCGGTTGTTCACCTTGCTTTTGTCCGTTTAGATAAACCCTTGCTAGCTGGTCAGTTTCGTCAAGCTCTACTCTTTTGACTTCTTTATTGTCTATTTTCTTGATTAATTCACCATAAGATAGAGACTCTTGCTCTGCTTTTTGTGCTAATGCAGGAGTCCCCCCTAATATTCCTGGCAACATGATTAAACTGGCTGCTAGCGCTCCAGTCAAGGCAGCACGCTTTGCAGGCTGCTGTTTTCTCGATGTCTTTTTCTCAAAATTTTTCATAATAATTACCCTTTGCTTGCTGCTCTTAATTTCGAGCACTCGTTTTTATGCCTTTTCCTCTACCAAGAGTAGATATCAGGGGTGTCTAATTTTCTAGTGTAGCTTCCAAAAAAAGCAAACAATAAGTTTTTCCTTGCAATACCCAATAACTGCGTTAGACGCCTAATTAGATGCTCGTTGTTTCCTCACAGGTTAGACTATGACGCTCAAAAGCCTTTTGAAGTAGTACTTTTAGGTTTACATTTTATCTTTGTTATTTTTCTGGCTCTTTAGCATGGAATTGTCTGCCTATTGGAATTTGGCATATTACGTCACAAATAGCTATAATTAAATCATACTCGTAATGATTACATTTTGCAAACATATCAGTGTTTGAATGTCAATATACACTAAGGCAAAATTTGTAACTTAAAACACAATTTGAGGATTCAGTTATGGTAAGGATAGTAGGCATTGCTGGTAGCTTACGACCAGATTCTTATAGCCAATTGGCTTTAGAATTAGCAGCGCAAAAAACACAGGAACTAGGTGCAGAAGTAGAAGTTCTTGATTTGCGCAAAATGAACCTACCATTTTGTGATGGAGGGGACGATTATCCAGATTACCCAGATGTGAAAAGGCTACAAGATGCTTTTACACGTGCTGATGGTTTAATTTTGGTTACACCTGAATATCACGGTAGTGTAAGCGGTGTCCTGAAAAATGCTCTTGATTTAATGAGCTTTGACCATTTAGCAGGTAAAGTCGCAGGATTTATCAGCATTTTGGGTGGTCAATCTAATAACAATGCACTCAATGATTTGAGAGTAATCCTTAGATGGGTACACGCATGGTCTATTCCAGAGCAGGTAGCAATTGGGCAAGCCTGGAAAGCATTTAGCCCTGAAGGTAAGTTATTAGATGAGAAACTCTCTCAACGTCTCGAGCAATTTGCTCAGAGTTTAGTTGAGAACACACGGAAGTTACGAGGTGTTGATTAACTTATTTTTCGCCCACAAGCTTTCTTAACCCTGTCATTTGATTATTTTCTTGACTCAATGCTGCCTTAAAGTCAATTTTACAGCGCTTTTAGAGTTTGGGTAAAGCTGCGTAAATTCGGGCAATCCTCCGGGGAAGACCGATGGCGCTCTTGCAAACGCTATTGGTCTGGAGACGCTACTTTGAACACGCTTGTTCTGGTGAGGTGACGCGTGCTGTATTTGAATTTTTGAGTGGTGATAGCGTCACCAAGCACTGAACCTATTCGTTAGATGCTCGCTATTTTTTATACGATTGCCCAGATTTAGCGTGCGTAAAAATGTAAGGGCCGGATTGCTGCGAATGTCCGTTACTGCGAGCAAACCGTTGCGTCAGAATCTTATGATAAGCTGCTTCATAGCCCTCAGCCATATTCTGAACACTGAAACGATTCCAGACATACTCCCGACACTCAGAGCGGTCTAATCCTGCAACCTTGCTCACAGCACTCACGCATTCTTCAACGCTGTTGCAGAGAAAACCTGTTTTAGCCTCAGCAATGACCTCTTTTGTAGACCCTAGGTTCATCGCAATCACTGGAGTACCAGATGCCATTGATTCAATCATAACCAACCCGAACGGTTCTCGCCAAGTAATCGGGAATAGGGTTGCTACCGCACCTCCCATCAAAGCATTTTTTTGCCTATGGTTGGCTTCACCCAAATATTCAATTTGCTTACCATCAATCAAAGGTTTGATTTCTTTTTCAAAGTATCCCATATCAACGACATCCACCTTACCCGCCATCTTCAAGCGCCAGCCTGCTTGTTTGGCAATTTCTATCGCCAAGTGCGTTCCTTTCTCTGGAGAAATTCGACCTAGAAACGCCAAATATGGCGGGTCATCAGGTTGGGGATAAAATTTATAACTGCTAACATCAATCCCGTTATAAACTGTTGCTACATAATTCAGCCCTAACCTTTCTTCTCTTTGTGCATCAGAAATACTAACGTAAGGCTGATTTTTTGCGTATTGAAACATCTTTTCGTTGTCAGGAGTAAAAATTCCGTGCAACGTGTGAATAGTCGGCGTCTTTACCAGACTAGCGTAGCTTAAGGTGATACATCCTATGTGAGAATGAATAATATCAAATTCGTTAGCTTGCTCATATATTCGACCTAAATGCAGCATATCGTATATGCCGTATTCTTTCACAGTTTTATCAAGTCGTAGAGCACGAGGATGAACGGATTCTAGCTTTGCCAAACTGATAGAATCTCCTGATGCAAATAACGTCACTTCATGTCCACGTTTGAGTAATTCATCAGTTAAAAGTCCAACAACTAATTCTATACCGCCATAAGTTGTAGGTGGCACTCTTTCCCAGAGTGGAGCTACTTGAGCAATTCGCATAAAAACCCTCCCAAAAAGTTAAGTTTTAAATGGAAAGTGGATACTCTCTTATCCAATGAAAGATTTCCAGATACTCAAATGTGTGAGAACTAAGTTGGTGGACAAAGTATAGAATTAATTTAATAATAAGTTTAGATGTATGTTTAAATTTTTTATGTCTATCCTAGGTAGAGAAGTTATTCTTTGAGTCCACAAATATATCTTTGTGATTAATCAAAATTATAATTAAAAAATAATTTATTTCTCTTGATTGATGAAACTTTAGAGAAAAACTGAGATTTATTGTCACTTGCATTCAAACTTCAAAAAGAATATAACAAAAGAAATAGATATAGCAGTCCTAAATGATTTGTAAATATTGAGTTAAGACTCTTGACGTTGAGTGTTGAGTGTCAACTGTTAACAGGAGCCAGCGCGAATATATGAAGGCTTCCTGACCTAGGCGTCTGGCGTTCAACAGTCAAAACCAACTGTTCACAACTCAGATAGGATTGCTATATAAAGTCATTACTGCAAGCAGCGATCGCCCTTGGCGCGCCCTAAAGGGGTGGGCATTCCCTCTCATCGCCCTTGTTTGCTTGAGAAGAGAGTGAAGTATTTACGACTGACCTGAGGGGTCTGCTGCGTTAACAAATTCTGGGTGTTCACTCTCTGGACACTGAATGACTTGGTCTGAGTTTGGTCTGTGTTGTCGCTTGAATTCACCCAATTGCACAGGCTGACCTGTTTGTGCTGATTGATTGATTGCACGAATAATGCGAACATCAGCTAACCCTTCTTCTCCAGAAGGTTCTGGATCTTTATCTAGGATCACGCAATCTGAAAAGTAAATAATTTCTGCTGCAAACTGGTCTCCAGCAGGAAAAGATTGTTCCTGCGTTTCATCATTGATGGTAACTTGTTGCTTCAATTCGCCTTGATAAGAGTATGCAGAATCCATCCGCAAGTCGCCTTTTGTACCTACAACCTGAAAAGTAGAAACTGGTGCCCCGCCAAAGCTAGAGATAAATATTGCCACTCTCTCTCCAGGAAAACGCACTAGGGCGCTGGTCATTTCGTCGGCTTTCTCAAAACGCTTTTCTCCAATGCTTGCGCTTAGGGCAACAACTTCAGTGGGTTCATCTTGAAATAGATAGCGGGCAGCATTGATGCAGTATGTCCCCATGTCGTAAACGGAACCACCACCATTGGAGATTGGTTCTTTTAACCGCACGTTATCTCCAACAACTTGTTGAGAAAATACGGAGTTAAAGATGCGGGGGTTACCAATTTTGCCTGAATTAACAATTTCTACTGCCAGCATGTTTGCTTTATCAAAATGCAGACGGTAGGCAATCATTAGTTTGACCTTGTTTTCAAGGCAAGCGCGAATCATCTCCTCACACTCTTGTTCTGTCACAGCCATTGGCTTTTCGCAAAGCACATGAACACCAGCTTTTGCCGCCCGCACAGTATAATCACAGTGGAGATGGTTAGGCAAGGCGATGTAAACTGCATCTATTTCACCACTTTTAAGGTAGTTGTCATACTCTTCGTAAGAGTAAGTTTTTACTCCATAATGCTTGCCAAGTTTTTGACGCTTGATTGGATCTCCTGAAAACAAGGCAACCAGTTGTGAATTTTCGGTGTGAGCAAAAGCAGGTAAGACGTCTTCTTGGGCAATCCAACCCAGTCCTACAACCGCGTAGCGAATTTTACGCTTGGCGTTTGTCACTGTCATTAATCAACCTCCTAATGTAGTTATTTTTTCTAGAGTGTAGGGATTTGAATTCCCTTTACTTTTGTACAGTGCAAGGAAGTGCGGCTGTGCATCCTTACACCTCTTATTTTTTTAACAATCTTGAATTATTTGTCCTGCAATCCAATCTGTTCTCTATGACTTTGAGGATAGAAATTAATGACTTTTGCTCCATCCTTCTGGCGACACAGAGGTAGCAGATTTTTTCTACGCAGGGCATAGGTCATCCCCAAAGGATGGAGGGTAGACCCCGGAGGGGGCTTCTTGAAAGGTAGCAATTGCAAGAATCGTAGTTTTATGTTTTTTTATATTGATCTACTTACAAAGAAAAAACATAAGATATAATTTTTGACTATAGGATTCCTACTTGATTTTTGAAGAGAATTCAGTACAGTTTATGTTCAGCGTTCCTTACCTCAACGAGTTCGTGTGGCTAGCGGGTGCTGTCACGGCTAGCACCGCTATCGAGCGTCGTCTGGTGTAAGAGATACGCCACGAAGCGCGAACAGAAACCAAACCGGATTCCTATATATAAGTTTCATCATTAAACACTTCTATTTTATTTGTAAGAATGAAAAAAGCTTTTAGTTTCTACGGGATTATTCTCGGATCAGTTTTGCTAAGTATGGTCTTGAGTTTTACGTCAGGGAAAATTTTGGCACAAACTGAAAACTCTGAAGTTAGTGGAGGTAAGGCGGTTATCGAAAATTCTGCCTCAACGAATACCTGCCCTTACACAATTTCTGTTTTACCTGGTGGAGCAGCAACTTACACTGTTTGTAACAAAACGGGCAAGGGTGAAGTTTCATCTGGGCTAAGTAAGAGATTTTTTGAGGATATAAAAACTGCCCAGCCACTAGAAAATGTACCATTTACCCCTTGTGTGAAAAGTGCGTCGTTCGGTACAACGACTAAAGTGAAGTATAAAGAACAAACGTCTCCTGATATTAGTTGTCCTAGTTTTGATTCTAGAGTTACAGACTTATATGAGGATACAATCAAAATTCAGCAACAGTTAGGTTTTTCAACAAAGAGAATAAGTACCTCAACCTAATTAAACTTAAAATGTCATTCGTGCAAAGAGCACCAGTAGGGTGGGCAACATGTTGCCCACCCTACACCTTAATGATGATGGTGATGATGATGTGCAACGGATAACTGCGGATTAATTGCCACAGTTTCTTCTGACAACAACTCGTTAATATGAGCATTTGCCCACTGGGCTGCCATGTATAAGAACTCAGGATCGTCGTTAACGCAAGGCATCTGCACGTAGTTTACATCAGAATGCTTTTTCTCTAAGGCATGAATGATGTGGTGTACATCCAGTAGAGTTTCATGGTTTTCTGTCGCAAAACCAATCGGCATAAATACAATTGCTTTGGCACCTAATTGAATCAGGTTTTTTGCTGCTTGTTGAGCATTTGGCAGCGTCCATTCAATCAAGGGTGTGTCATGGTTGAGCCATCCGACAGAAATCAGAGGGTAGCGGTAGATTAACTTGTCGCGGACTAAGTCGTAGAGTATCTGACTTTCGGTAATCCCAGAGGTGAATCCTTTGGCTTTATGGGGACAACCGTGGTTCATCAGCACAATGCCAATTTGAGAAGGTAGGTAAGCACTGGCTAAGTCAGCTGTAATTTTCTCTTCGACTAGATGCGCCATCAAGTCGATGTAAGCTGGTTCATTGTAGAACGAGGGGATGTAGCGCAGTCCTTTCACCCAATGCTCATCACCCTCTGCTATCTCGGATAAAGCGTTGTTGACTTGTTCTATAGCAATACCGCTGGTGAAGATGGAATCTACAACAAGCAGTGGGTAGATGAGTATTTTGTCAAAACCTTGATTTTTGATTTCTGCCAGGACTTGTTTGGGTAGGAAGGGAGCGCAAAAGTTGAAGGCTTTAAAAACTTGAACACCTTCACCCCACTTGGCTTGTAGGTCTTTTTCAATGCCAGCACGTTGTTTTTCAAAAATAGCGTTGTGTGGAGAAATAAAATCATGGTGCTGATGTCCCCACTCATGACGGTCAAATAATGCCAAAAGCTTTGCCAAGGGAGGATACACCCAAGTAGGGACGGGTGCAAATTTTGCTGTCAGGAGATTTAAGGCTTGTTCATTATAGTTAGCGAAATCTTCGTAGCTTTCGACTTCACCGTAACCCATGAGTAATACTGCTACTCGTTGTTGACTGGGCGATCGCTCATGCGTTGAATCTAGTTTTTCTGGTGTAGCAACCACAATTGTTCCTCAATACAACTTCAAAAGTTCTGAGTACCTAAGCAATGAGTCCTTTGATGATTTCCACTTCAATCTTGGTACTCATGGTTCAGCACCCTTAGGTCTTGTTGTTTTCCATACTCGTCAAATTTTATCCTATCCAGGGGGATAGGATAAAAAAGTAAATATGAGTTGTAGTTATCATGACTACCCTCTATTTACTACCGAAGATAGAAACACAACAATGACTAAAAATGACTTTAGAGGCTTGACATATACTTGTTCCGCAAATTGTGTAGCGCTTGATAGACTGGGATTGATATGTTGAGTTGTTAATTATAAGGACGACTTACCGCTTTGCTGAATTCAAACAGGTTGAATCTTTTTTTGAATATTGCAAACCGTTACATATACGAGAAAGTATGGTTATTAATGTTTTCTTTATAACTAGTATCTATACATAGCTAGAGGAAAAAGCTGCTAATAGAAGAAGAGATGAGTATAATTATTTGCCCTGGAATTCATGAGTCACTTTTCACTCAATGTTTTGTATCAGGGTGGATAGACCAACTTACAGATGAAGCCAAAAAGAAAAAAGCAGTAGATGTACTGATGTTTCCTGGTGAGGGTGGTTTAGCTTTATCAGGATTTCATTTATGGCAATTTTTACACAAACACTTGCAGGATAGGATAGAATCGCCGGTTGTATTCATTAGCTTTAGTGCTGGTGTTGTTGGGGCGATACTCGCTGCTCATAAATGGCAAGAAATTGGCGGTTATGTCAAAGCTTTTATTGCTATAGATGGATGGGGAGTTCCTATGTGGGGAAATTTTCCGATCCATCGGATGAGTCATGATTATTTCACCCACTGGAGTTCTTCTATGCTGGGAAGTGGGCAGAATAACTTTTGTGCAGATCCGCCGGTTGACCATCTGCAAATGTGGCGATCGCCCCAAAGTGTTCAGGGCTACTGTTTAGACTCTTGTTTTAGCGAATCACCGCCAAAACAGCGTCTGAGTGCGGCTGAGTTTTTGCACTTGCTTTTAAAGCATTATGAAGATAACTAGTCCGGAAAACAGATTTACCAAGTAGGAATGAGTAATGGAAGATGAGGGGTAATGGGAGTCATCAGTTCCCCTGCTTCCCCACTTCCTTTACTCCTCCCTGACGATGACGAGTTGCTATCTCAAAAGATTCTAATGTTTCCAACTGAACCTGCTGCTGTTAATAAAGGGTTTACTGCGATTCTCAAAAACCGTGGTTTTATGCTGCTGTGGATTGGGCAATTGGTATCCCAATTAGCAGATAAAGTCTTTCTTGTTTTGATAATTGCTCTGCTTGAGAACTACCCAGCCCCTGCTGGATTAGCGCAAAACTCAAAGTACTCGACGTTGATGGTGGCGTTTACAGTACCAGCAGTCTTATTTGGTTCTGCGGGTGGTATCTTTGTTGACCGCTTCCCAAAAAAACTCATTATGGTTGGCTCTGATATCGTGCGCGGGCTATTAACGCTGTGTATTCCTTTTTTGCCACGAGAGTTTGTTATTCTGCTGATCGTAACTTTTGCCATCTCCACTGTGACGCAGTTTTTTGCACCCGCTGAGCAAGCTGCTATTCCGCAGTTGGTTAAAAAAGAAAATTTGATGGCAGCCAATGCGCTGTTTAGCAGCACAATGATGGGAGCTTTAATTGTTGGCTTTGCTGTGGGGGAGCCAATCTTAAGTTGGGCGAAAAACTCAATAGGAGCAAGATATGGTCAAGAACTGATCGTAGCAGGATTGTACCTGTTGTCTGCGGGCGTCATGCAACCCATTAATTTTAGAGACAAGGTATCTTTTGACAACAATCAACCAGCCATCAATGCTTGGGCTGACTTTAAAGAGGGTTTGCGTTATCTCAAGAAAAACCGTCTTGTGTTGAATGCTATGCTGCAACTGACGACATTATACTGTGTGTTTGCAGCATTAACAGTACTGGCTATCAGATTAGCAACAAAGTTTGGCTTAGAAGAAAAACAATTTGGCTTTTTCTTGGCAGCAGCTGGGATAGGTATGGTTTTGGGAGCAGCGATTTTAGGTAACTGGGGTGAAAAAGTTCAGCGCAAGCCCTTACCCCTAATTGGGTTTTTAATTATGGCGCTGGTTTTAGGAGTGTTCAGTTTTACTAACAACTTGCTCTTAGCTTTAGCACTTTGTGCATTGTTGGGTATAGGCGCGGCTTTCATTGGGGTACCAATGCAAACTCTGATTCAACAACAAACACCACCCACAATGCATGGTAAAGTGTTTGGGTTTCAAAATCATGCCGTGAACATAGCCCTCTCAGTACCACTGGCAATCACTGGCCCACTCACTGATGCTCTTGGGTCGCATGGGTTAAGAATTGTGCTTGTGGGAATGAGTATTGTCGTGATGATTGTAGGCGTTTGGGCTTGGCAAAACAGTCGTCGAGTATTGCGAGACATTTTTCTAAAATGAATTTTCTACTTTTTACAGCAAATTTTGTCGCCATTGTACTAAGCTTTTAAACTAAAATGAAGTTTTAACTACAAAGAGTTAGCATTAACTTAGCTATTGCGTGAGGTTTGACTGTGCGTTCGCCTTCTCAAATTAGTCTCCCACAAACCGAAAATCAGAGCATCTCCAACATTTTGATCTCGCCCGTCGTGACGCCCAGGCGTGCATCAGGTGGTTTTGCTTTGCTTGATAGTCTCCAGCGACACGGCGTTGAGTATATTTTTGGTTATCCTGGTGGTGCAATCCTGCCGATTTACGACGATCTGTACAAAGTAGAAGCTGCAGGTGGTGAGATTAAGCACATTTTGGTAAGACACGAACAAGGTGCAGCACACGCCGCCGATGGTTATGCCCGTGCTACGGGGAAGGTAGGAGTGTGCTTTGGAACTTCAGGTCCTGGGGCGACGAATCTAGTGACGGGTATCGCCACCGCCTATATGGACTCAATCCCGATGGTTATTGTCACCGGACAGGTCTCACGGGCGGTTATCGGTACGGACGCGTTCCAAGAAACTGATATTTACGGAATTACCCTACCAATCGTCAAGCACTCCTATGTGGTGCGTGACGTTAAAGATATGGCGCGAATTGTTGCTGAAGCCTTCCACATCGCTAGCACTGGACGTCCGGGACCTGTTTTGATTGATGTTCCCAAGGATGTGGCGCTTGAAGAATTTGACTATCTGCCTGTGGAACCTGGAAAAGTGAAGTTACCAGGGTATCGTCCCACGGTGAAGGGTAATCCACGGCAGGTTTGTGCAGCAATACAATTAATCCGTGAAAGTCGCCGTCCGTTGTTGTATGTGGGTGGAGGTGCGATCGCCTCTAATGCCCACGAAGAAGTAAAACAATTGGCAGAAATGTTTAATATCCCCGTCAGCACAACGTTGATGGGTATCGGTGCTTTTGACGAACATCATCCCCTTTCTGTAGGAATGCTGGGAATGCACGGCACCGCATACGCTAACTTTGCTGTCACAGATTGTGATTTGCTGATTTGTGTCGGTGCAAGATTTGATGACCGCGTTACAAGTAAGTTGGATGAATTCGCTACCCGTGCTAAGGTCATTCACATTGATATCGATCCTGCAGAGGTAGGTAAGAACCGCGTTCCAGACGTACCTATCGTTGGTGATGTACGGAAAGTACTGACTGATTTGTTACGTCGCTGTCAGCAAACAGGTGTCAACACCATACCCAGCCAAACCCAAGAATGGCTGAACCTGATCAACCGCTGGAAGGAAGAATATCCTCTGGAGGTGCCACACCATGCTGACAGTATCTCACCGCAAGAGGTGATTGTAGAAATTGGTCGCCAAGCACCCGACGCCTATTACACAACAGATGTTGGTCAACATCAAATGTGGGCAGCACAATTCCTCAACAATGGTCCACGGCGCTGGATTTCCAGTGGTGGTTTGGGAACGATGGGTTTCGGTTTACCCGCAGCAATAGGCGCGAAGGTGGGGGTTCCGGATCAAGAAGTCATCTGTATTAGCGGTGATGCCAGTTTCCAAATGAATTTACAGGAACTGGGAACAGCCGCACAATATGGTATCAATGTCAAGACAGTTATCCTAAACAACGGCTGGCAGGGAATGGTGCGCCAATGGCAACAAGCCTTCTACGGCGAGCGTTACTCCTGCTCGAATATGGAAGTGGGAATGCCAGATATTGAGTTTTTGGCAAAGGCGTATGGCATCAAGGGCATGGTGATCACAAGCCGAGAGGAGTTGAAAGATGCGATCGCCGAAATGCTAGCACACCCTGGTCCAGTTATCGTCAATGTCCACGTGACCAGAGACGAAAACTGTTACCCAATGATCGCTCCTGGAAAGAGCAACGCTCAGATGATTGGCTTACCACGTCAGCCACAGAAAGCTTCGCTAGAGCCAGTTTTCTGCAACAACTGCGGTGCGAAAAACCTGCCGAATAATAACTTCTGCCCTGAGTGCGGTACGAAGTTGTAGAGCGATCGTGGTTCAAGAATAATTGTGTAGGGTGGGCAATGCTCACCCTTATATTTGCAACGTTTTGACCTCTCAATGAGCAGCGATTGCTACATCATCATGTGATTTGAAAGCAGCAGACAAGCTACAGTAGCTTTCCGCCCAGTTGCCCAAATGTTCAAAGCCCAACCTCAACAATTTATCACTGCCGAAAGCAACAGCACCTGTACCACCCACAAGAAGTGCGCCCATAACAAGTGGACCTCCAACTGCTGATGTGACAACTGCAGTTGCGGCTGCTCCCGCAACGCTACTACCCATCATTCCAGCTAGTGCAGTTGTTAGACCGCCTAATCCCAACTGAGAAACGGCTGATGCGGTTCCGGCATAACCAGCCAACGCCCCCGCACCTGCGGTAGAAGCAGATGCAACCGCCTTAGTAATTGTGAAGGTTGAGATTGCTCCTTTCTCAATCGCTTCCCAAGTCGAATTATCAGTGCCCGTTAACTTATCGGAGTAAGCCCTACAAATCGTTTCCGGCGTTATTTCCAGAAAGTTTTTTGCATCTTTAACAAGCTGCTTATTGAATAGGAGTTTCTCAATATACTTTGGCGATATAAAGTCCAAAGGAGTAGAAGCAAATGCAGGTGCTGCTGAAGTAAAGCTCAGATGAAGTGTGATTATCAGAGCAATCAGGAATACAGATAAGATTCTTTTTAACCAATTAAACATAGTTCATTACACTTTGAGTAAGATCGATAACCTTCGTACAGTACCCATAAATGGGGATCGTAAATATTGAGGGTTGACGTTGAGTTTCCTTGCATCAAACGGACTACTTTCTACCCTGCGGGAAGCTGCCCAGAGGCGTCTACAACCGGGGGAAGGGAACCCTGCGCAGAAGTGTCCTCCCTAACCTACGATGATTTTTACTGTTTCATCGGTTACCGATGCAGTTATTCTCAATGACGTAAAGTGTGTGCGTTTTGTTGCCAAAGTACTTAGTATTTTTTTGCGTATTTTATCATAGACATTTAATGTAGAGCACGTAAATATAATGTCTCTACAACATAGGTGGGTATTAACAGCGGATTTAGTATTACAACTGAGGATTCATCACTTACAGGGGTTTTCTCTAAGGTGGGCAATGCTCACCCTGTGTTATTATTGAGGAAATGGTAGATTCCTCTACCGACCATCATTATATTTATACTCAGGGGGTGATACCTATGATGACTTTCAGCAAACAAGTAACTATCGCTACAGTCTTAGGAGATTCATCATGGATATTCGCCCTATTCGCCGCGAGGAACTGGAAGTCTTCGCTAATTTCAGTGAACAAGCTGATCTAAACGAGCATTTTCTCAATTATTTGAGAGATATGTGGGATGAAGGCTACGTTCGCCCGGAGTGGTGCTTTGTCGCTGAAGAAGCAGGAGAGTTCGTCGGGCGTATTGTTTACTGGAGTTTACCATCACTCGGCAAGCCTTTCATTTGTGATTTTTTGGAACTCCCTTGGAACGCCAACTATCTTGCAGTCGGCACACAGCTTTTACAACAAAGCTTGACACAGTTGCAGCTTCATGATAGTGACAGTATGGAGTATCAACTCGATATTCCATCACCCTACTCCACATACCTTGAGAAACGAATTGAGCTGTTGGAAAAGTTTGGATTCTCTCTAAATAGAGAAACGATTCGCTTTGAGTGGAAAGATACTCAGACTCAGATAACGCTATCAAATCGGCTGACTTTCCGTTCGCTTAATCAGGTTGGTGAAGATGCTTTCATTCACGGCATCATGCAAGTGTCGTCACAAACTCTGGATCGTTCCATCTTGCATGACCAGGCTAAACTAGGTTTAGAGCAAGAAGCACTGGAACGCTTTCATACGTCGAAGGCTCTCAAGTACAACCCGACGTGGTGGCAACTAGCTTACACCCAGGACGAAACTCTTGTAGGTTTAATTATGCCAGCAGAAAACGACGGTGGAGCTATCATTGGGTTTATTGGTGTAGTTCCAGAACACCGGGGACAAGGCTACGTCAATGATTTGCTACAGCAGGGAACTCTCACCCTTAAGTCCAACGGTGCTGTACGCATCCGTAGCGACGCCGACACTGTGAATGTACCAATGGTTCACGCCTTTCAACGTGCTGGATATAGACAGTTTGCCTCAAGACGAGAATACCGCTATTCGATGAAGTAAAACTACTGAGTTTTCAGTTCTGAGTTGTGAGTATCTACGTCTTACAACTCAGGACTCATCACTTACAGCAGTTTTCACCTAAATGAACCACACCGTTTGTAGAGGTGCAATGTCATTCACTCCCACGACTGTGGTCTATTTACCTGGAAATGGCTGTAAGACTCAGGACTAATTAGAAACTGGCACATTTTTAAATGCCGCAGTATCTGGAACAAAAACGTCTATGCTGTTAACACCTTCAGGAATTCTTAACCAGACATAAGCATCAGCTGAAGCTTGAGGACGCAAAGAAGATAGATCAACACTACCCGTTGAGCGTTTGACGTCAACTCCTTTATAAGTCTCGCTTGTGTCAGGATTACGTGCTGTTGTGCTGTAGACTCCTACAGATTCACCAGGATTAATTCCATCTGTAGCAAGCCGACGGATACGCATCTGCAGATTCACGACATCACGGTTTCTTGTTTCTGGATCTTTAATCCGGTTAAGCGATAGTAACTCTACTTCTGCTTTCTTTCCAAAGGAAGGTTGTACAAATTCACCAGGTTTAATCGCACTTCCAGCGGAGGCTGTTGATTGTGCTGTTGTGGTTGGAGATGAAGACGCAGGCGCTTCTGGTGACTTAGATGTGGTGTTGGGAGCAGCAGTAGTTTCTGAACTGGAAGTTTTTAGGGTAGAAGTGGTGGCGTTCCTATTACCAGCACTTGCAACATTCAACGTCTGTTGTAGGGTGAAAACTTGGTAAGCCGTATAGCCACTGCATAATAAAGCCAAAGTCGAGAGTAAGACAGCGACACTAGATAAGAATGTACTCACACCAGAACCTCTATTTTGTATCTCTACATATACAAGTTTGTCAATCTATCGATTTTGTCATGCTGTGAGTAAATTTGGGTAATCAGTTGCTAATCTTTAAAAATTTAGTAAAGTACAAAACCTCACCCCCAACCCCTCTCCTTAGTAAGGAGAGGGGAGCGTTTGCGCCAGCAAATGCGGG